>CANRGU010000042.1 GCA_947630255.1 uncultured Clostridia bacterium
AATTTTTTACACAAAAATTCCAGCGATTTCTCACTGGAATTTTTGCTTTCGGGTTCCTATTTTAGGACACCCTCTTTCTTTTTTTATTTGAAATTCTCTAACAAAAACTCTAACAAAACATTAAATCGTGTTCATTAGCTCATAAAAAATATATAAGTTAAACATTTTTTATAAAAATGTTTGACAAATACTTATAAAAATCATATAATAATTATAGAAGATAAACGTCCACAGAAAGTGGCGTGTCGAAAGTAAATATAAAAGTACATCTCTAACGGTCAAGCAGAGATGTATTTTTTTGTTTATCTAACTTTCTTGTTGTAACAATTAATGCTACAAATAAGAAAGCTGCAACAACAGTTACTAGGATAAGTTCAAAAATCAATATGTATTTACATTTTTTACTTTCAAAATATTGAATTTATAGGCATAATTATCTATTTGTTTCTTTTACTATTTTATTTATTAAATCAAAACTAAAATATAATATCTTATAATTTATATATATTTCTTCTCTATTTAGTACTTCTTTATTTAGATTTGGTGGCTCAAATAAACTTCCATTACGATTCCTATAACTCATTGTAGATTGTTTTTTTATTTCTCCAGTATGTAATCTTATATAAATATAGTTGTTTTTTAATGTAATATCAAAATCTATATTTGATATTTTTCTAAAATTTAATAGAATTTCAATCAAATTTTGGGTTAATACCTGACTAGCTTCAGCATTATTTGAACTATAAACATAAAAATATCTATTAAATTCTTCATCATTTATTTCAATTTTCATGTTTTTTAAATTATCTTGATATTTTCTTCTAATATATATATTTGTATTAAATTGTTTAGGAATTTCTATTTTAGCAAACAACCCCTGAAATATTTCATATTCTCTTGTTCCATAATCTCCATCATATTTTGTTTTTTCTGCTAATACCTCCCCCATTTTTAATTCTATATTATTTATATTTCCTTCTATTAAATCTTCTGAACTATATATATCAAACTTTTCAAAATTAGAATCTTCATAGTCATATCTATTAATTCCACTATTGTAGATATAATTTAGTTTTTTATTAAAACTACTTACCATTGGTTTAATTACTTTTTCTTTAAACGCACCTCTATATTCATTATATTTTTTATATTCTGTTGCATTTGCCATTTTTACACCAATACTTATACATGTTATTCCTATTAATATTATGGTTAAAATTCTCCATACTGAAATACTAACTATTCCTATAGCATAAATAAAAAACATGCATGGTATAAGTATAATGGATATAATAATTCCAATCACAGCAATATTTTCAACATGTCCATTTTCTTTTTTACTTTCTTCTTTTAATATTTCTAATTCATCTATATTAAGTTTCAATAATTCATTGTATATTTCATTAAATTTTTCATCCTCTTCCATATTTATCCCCATTTTTATCTAATATTTTAACATATATCTTGATAAAATTGTTAATTAAATTTAATTTTTAAATACTTATAGCATTTGATGCTCTTATTTGTCTTTTTCCAATATTCTAAAATTTCTCTAACAAAATATCAATTTTTATGTTTTATTATCTTATAAAAAAATATAATTTAAATTTTAAAAGTTATTTTTGTATATAAAAATAACTTGACAAGAATAAAAATATTATCTATGTGAATTCCTAATTTATAGAAATTCTCTTTATTTCTCTTTGAATTCTCTTTGAATCCTCTTTATTTCTCTTTGAATTTTCTTTATTTCTCTTTGAATTCTCTTTGAATCCTCTTTATTTCTCTTTGAATTTTCTTTATTTCTCTTTGAATTTTCTTTATTTCTCTTTGAATTTTCTTTTAATTTTTAAACTTTTTTATCTTCCAAATTGATTTTGTATCACTTCCAATATTGATAATTTTATCTTCCTTTCTTAAAGATGTTAATAGATATGATACTCTTTGGCTTTTATCATTTTCTGTAAAAGTTGATGGTAGTTTAGGATATATAAATTGATTAATTTCTTGTCTAGTTGCTTTTTTAAATTGCATTAAATAGTTAATAATATAATCTTTATAATAAGTATTATCTAATCCTCTATTATCTATATATTTAGCTTTTTCATCAACAATTTGTGCAATATTTGATGAAATATAGACTCTTGGAAATCTTCCTTCTATGAGATTATCTTTTTTCAAATAATCACTTTGTTCTCTTGTAATACTATATCCTTTTTGAACTCTATCTAACAATAATACTTTTTCAATAGATAAATCTGTTTTCTCAAACAATATTCGTGTATAGTTTTCATCTATTATTTTTCCATATATGGTTACAGTAACAGCATTTTGACTATCAAAGTCATAATCAGGCATTGGAAAATATTTAGCCTTTTGATTGTTAAACACTCTACGAATACCACTTCCAACAGTATCAATCATATTTAAGTTTACCATAGAAGTAGCTAAAAACGGATTTCTATAATATGGTGCAGAAAATCCATCTTTCAAAACATTTTCAATACTTTTTGGAATAAAATATCCTTGATTAGATATAATTAACTTATCCTTATATTCCATTATATTTATTGGACCATTTATTCTATAATCTTGGTGCACAATACAATTATTTATTAACTCACGTAATGTAAAATTATCATATTGATCGACTTCTTTTGGAAATAAAGTATTTTCTCCAATCATATATCTATATCTTAAATTTCTAATTTTTTCTTTTACTTTGTCTACATTTAAAATAAATGGTATACCGAAATGTTCATAGTCTATAACATTATTTTCATCATATAATTTCCAAGTCATTTTTGGATTATAGTCTTCTATTAAATAATCTTTTTCGTTTTTTCCTAAAAGTAACATTGCTGCTTTTGTTATTTTACCATTTATAGTTACTTTTGCTTTATTCAAAAATTCTTCATCTGTCAAGTTGTCTATCTCTTTTGCAACTTCTTTTCCTTGATTTTTTATTTTAAATTGTTCTCTTGCTTTTTTTATTGCTTCAATATCTAAATCATTGATTGTAGCTTTTTCAATAATCTTTCGAGTCCAATCATAATTTGCTGTTGCTTTTATTTGTTCAATTTTTCTTGCATCTAATGGTGCTAATGACTCTCCTACCCTTCCATATGGGTAACCTTTCCAATTCATAGGAGTTCCTACTGCTGCTGGTACTTGAAACATAATTATCCTTTTATCAAAATAATTAACAGTGTAAATGTTTAAAAAAGATACATTATCTGTAGTATTATCAGATATTTGTTTTTTAATATTATTAAAATTATCTTCTATACAATAATTTGTTCCTAAAACTTCGTGTGTTTTGTCATCAATTCCAAAGATAATCCAACCATATTGCTTATCTTTTAATGTAGCTTCATTAGACATTGCCGAAAAATATTTTCCTAGTTTATCTGTATCAAAATTATTTTCAGCTTTTTTAAATTCAATATACTCATTTTCTGGATGTTTTAATAATTCAGAAAGAATTTCAATTAATTCATCATATGATTTTTCCATAAATATACCTCATTATTAGTATATCATAATAAACCTATAATGTTAAGTTTTTTATAATTTATATTTTTTATTTAAATTTCTCTAACAAAACATTAAATCGTGTTCATTAGCTAATATGGAATATATAATATACCTTTTATTATTTCTTAACATTCTGTCTAAACTCTTTACAAGGTTTAAAGTATATAGATTTTATTTCGGGCACTTGTATTTTTTCTCCTGTTTTTGGGTTTCTTCCTAAAACAGGTTTTCTTGTTCTTACTCCAAAGTATCCAAGTCCTTCTACTTCAACTTCTCCATCATTTATTAATCCACTTATTATTGTTTCTGTAAATGCACTCAAAAACTCTCTTGATGCTTTTTTTGTATCTCCTGATATCTTAGATATTTCTGAAGCTATTTCTGACATTCTTCTCATATTTTCTACCCCTTTATTTTATTCTTTATATTACTTAAAAATTTATAACTTTTTTCACTAAAGTTAAATATAAAATTCATTATTGGATTAAATACTATATATAATTCATCTACAAATTCTATAAAATCACCATTGAATCCTTTTTTAAATCTATATACTCCGTATTGTGGATCATTTTCATTTTTAAATCCTGATACTCCTCTAAAATCGTAAATATCACAATTATTCTCTAGTCCCCATTTCATCATTTCAAATTGTAATAAATAATTTGGCATTAGATTTCTATATTTATTTGAACTTCCACCATATAAATACCATACTTTGTTTCCATACATTATTGGCATAACTGCTGCGATTGGATTGCCCTCATGTTCTGCTATTATTAACTTTACGTGATTTGGACTCATACAATCATAAAGATGCTCAAAATATGATAACGGTCTTATGAAGAAATTATCTCTTGAGCCGGTTTCTTTCATTATATCATAGAAAATTTTTAAATCTTCTTTGCTTCCTTCTCTTACTGTTACTCCTTTTTTAATTGCAAGTCTTATGTTATATCTTGTTTTTTGATTAAAAGAAGCTAGTAACTCATCTTCCGTTTTACCAGTTAATTTTAATCTAAATACATATTTAGGTTGTATAACTTGGTCTATGTTTTTTATGTTCTTCTTTTGTTTGTATCCTATTTCTTGAACTATTTTTTTAAATTCTTCATCGTCATTTGATATATCTGGGTCAAGCCTGAATATAAATGCTTTGTATTTTTTTGCCACTTCTTTTGCTTTTTCGGTTAATTTTGCAAGTGTTTCTTTATCGTGTTCATCACACACAAACCCTCTTGGTGCATACATTATATATCTTTTAAAAATAGGAACTTTTCTTAAAAGTATACTCATTGTTCCTTTTATATTTCCATCTTCTTCTACAACAAGCATTTCATGTTTCCAATCAGTTTTTACTTTTGCCCATTCTGGTGATTGCAAAAAATGAGATTTTTTATTTGTTTCTAAAAATTCATCTAATTTATTATTTTCTTCCATTAATTTCTTCCTTTACATATTTATTGCGCACATAGTATATCATTAATACTAAATATTTTCAATAAATTTGTCCTTTATTAATTGCCTTTTTATGTTTAATTTTTAATTATTTTTTGCCAATATTCGACATTTTTCATTCTTTTTTTATAATATAATTGTTCATTATAATGTATTATTTCTATTTAAATCTAGAATATTTTTTATTTTATAGATTTAGAAAAAATAAAAAAAGGACTTGTAATATGAAAAGAAAAGGAAATTTATATCAAAATATTTACGAATTTGATAATATTGTAAATGCATTTAATGAAGTATGTAAAAATACTAAAAATAAAAGAAAAGTTGCTAAGCTTAAAGAATATAAATGTATATATATTTCCAGAATTTATACCATTTTAAGTTCAAAGCAATATAAGCCTGGTAGTTATAATGTATTTACTATTTATGAACCAAAAAAGCGAAGAATTGTAAGTCAAAATATGCAAGATAAAATTATTAATCACCTTGTTTCAAGACATATTTTATATCCTGCTATTTTACCTTGCTTGATAGATGTTAATGTTGCAAGTAGAAAAGGATTAGGAACCAATCAAGGTCTTATATTAGCAAATAAATTTCATAATTTGTGTAAAATAAAATATAAGAATTATTATATTTTAAAATGTGATATTAGCAAATTTTTTTCAAGTATAGATCATATAAAATTAAAAGAAAAGTTAATGCGAAGAATAAAAGATAAAGATGCTTTAAAAATTGTATTTGATATAATTGATGTTGAGGCAAATGGTTTAAGTATAGGGGCAATGACTAGTCAAGTACTTGCAATATTCTATTTAAATGATATGGATCATTTTATTAAAGAAGTGTTAAAAATAAAATATTATGTTAGATATCAAGATGATTTTTTGTTATTTCATGAATCAAAAGATTATTTAAAATATTGTCTTAGCGAAATTGAAAAGTTTCTACAAAATGAAAAGTTGACATTAAATAAAAAGACAAGAATATACAAAAATACAAATAATTTTATTTTTTTAGGGAGAAATTCTCATGGAAAATATTCAAAATATAGAGATGTTAAGAAAAAAATAAAAAAGAAACTCTACTTATATAATTCAAAAAAAATTAATCTCTCTTCATTTATAGGTACATTAATTTGTTATAAAAACTTATTAAAAAAAGGAAATAATCCTTAAAATTATTTCCTTAAAAATAGTCGCAAAATATTCTCCCTTTCGAATAATATTACCTACTAACAAGCATATTTATCTATTTTTAGTTTATCATTAGAGTTTATTCTAATGAAAGGACAATAGTTTGTTTCTATATTATCTCTTATACAATTTATAATTGCATAACCACAGTTTATAGAAGCTACGGGGCGGAGGCAATACGAGTTGTTGTTAGTGTTGTCGTTTGAGTTATACAAGTTGTTAGCGTTCACGTTACCAGAGTTCACATTGCGTACATTGAAGTTAGCATTAGTTGAGTTCGCGTTCACGCAGCGAGACGAAAGCCAAACCTTACAACTATGCCCTATTATTTATAGATTTAATCCAACCTATCAAAAATTTTACAATATCATCTATTTTTTGTCCAAACTTAAAAAACTTTTTACTATTAATTATTTTTTTATCATAAGATAGATTTAATAAGAAATCTATTATCTTTATTTTTGCAATTGCTTTTTCTAATTCTATTATTTTTTTATTTGTATCGTTCGTATTATTAGCATAATACACAATTTCTAATAAATCATAACTATTATTTCTAATTCTGTTTTTTATTTCTATATCTTTTTTTGGAAAATTATCTAATTCATTATCTATTATAACTAGCAATTCTCTAATATTATTTATTACTTTAAATTTTTCTTCCTTCATTAATTATTTCTTCCATTTTATTTAATATCTCACTAATATTCCCATTTTTAATATTCGAATATAAATATTCATTTATATTTTCTATTCTCCTTTTTATTCCTATTGTTTTTTTTGCATTTTTGAATATTTTTGAATAATTATTTAAATTTTTATTATCAAATTTTTCATCAACATTATAATTATTTCTTCTGTCTAAAATTAAATAATTTACTTTATTTTGTTCTAATTTTGCTATTACTCTTTTTATTGAATCATTTGAAAATCCACATCTGCTTATATTTTGAAAAGTATTTAATTTATAGTTTAGCAAAAATGCAATTATATATGAATCTTTACCATATGTATAATAAAATTTACCTATGCTTATGATAACAACATACTCAGGGTGAATTTCTTTTACATTTTGTACAATATTAATAATTCCCATATCTCTCCCCAAAATTAACAATTTTTTCTTGGAATGCAGAAGTCTAAAGCCTTCTTGGCATTCTCAGCAGGCAAAGCCTGCTAAACCACCCTGTATTACAATATGTTACTAATTCAATTTAAACGTATCTCCAACTTTTTCTCCAATTTGGACATCAGATTTTAGAGAAACTACGGGGCGGAGGCAATACGAGTTGTCGCCAGTGCTGGCGCTTGAGGTATACAAGTAGTAAGCGTTCACGAGACCAGAGGCCACATAGCGTACATGGAGGAAAGCATAAGTCGAGTTCGCGTTCACGCAGCGAGACGAAAGCCAATATGTGCTGTAATTTGAACCACTACTATCTTTTATAAATATGTTTTGATATGTTGGATTTTTCCAGTTACTTTCTGACATCGATGATTTATACCAATATGTTTGCGTTATCTTTATTTTACTATTAGCTTTCTTTACTGCAGGTTGGTTTATCGGTCCTGCTTGCTCGCTTAAATCTAACCCATCATCTTCAGCTAGGTCTTTTTCCTCCTCGTCATCTACCCAAGCTCTTTTCTCTTGTGCAAATATTGCTGGATAATTCCTATAGCTGCTACTAGTATATTCTTTTGTTCCTCCATATTTTCCTGTATCTACATAAGAATTAGCATAGTTATGATAATCCCATCCTCCATTTGCATCGTCTAAATTCATTTTTTCTTCTATATCTTCTATTTTTAAATTTTGTGCCGTTCCTTTTTCTGTTGTATATAATGTGTTACATACTTCATCTATTAAATATACTGCATTGTTATATCCATTGTATCCATATAAATATACCTTTGATGAAGTTGGCTTTTCACTAATCAATCTTATTTGCCCATCTTTTATATCTAATACTCTCCATTTTAATGTTTCCTCTTTTGTTATTGGATATGTTTCATTATATTCTTTTCCTGTCGTAATTTTTCCATCCTTAACTGCTTCTGCATATCCTGAATATTCCTTTAAATCTTTGTATAATCCGTCTATTTCATTTGTTCCTACACTGCTTGCTTTTACGTATGTTCCATAATCCACATAGTCTCCTACTTTTAACTCTGATTTTTCTCCATCATATGTGATGTTTCCCTCGTCATCTTGTCCCCATTTTGATGGTCCGTCACTTTGATCTTCTGATGGATTATCTTTTAAATATTCATCTAAAGAGTCATACCATGTATCTCCTACTTTTATTCTTCCTGTGAGTAAATCTCTTTCTGCTTTTTGGGCTTCTTCTGTTTTCGTTTTTGCTTCTTGTGCCTTACTTATTAATCCTCCATTTAATGCTACACTTAAGGTTACTCCTACTAGTATAAGCATTACAATTATTGTGATTATTAGAGCTATAAGTGTGATACCGTTGGCATCTATTTTCTTTGCGCGTTTCTATTTGTTGTTTTTTCATATGTTCTCTTCTCCTTCTTTAGTTTTTCCTTTTTTTCTTTTTAGGACGGACTAATTTTAGTCTTTTTTATTTTTTCCTAATTTTATTGTTTTTATGTTTATTTTAATTTACATGTCTATAATATATTATCTCTTGTAAATTGTCAAGTAAAATTGATAAAAAATTGCAAAATCAAATTGATAAAAAGTTGCAATGTCCATTTCCCAGAAATTAACATCGATTGTTGTTAATTTCTGGGAATTATATTATTTATTTTTTATTTTCAATTTCTTCAAGTTTATCTTTAAGGCGATAAGATTGTCCTGTAATTTTAATAACAATTGAATGATGCAATAATCTGTCTAATATGGCATTAGCCAAAGTATTATCGCTAAATATTTCGCCCCATTTAGAAAACGGTTGATTAGTTGTAATTATTGTAGAATGTTTTTCATACCTTCTTGCAATTAGCTGAAAGAAAAGATTAGCCCCATCTCTATCTACAGGAAGATAGCCTATTTCATCTACAATTAAAAGCGAATATTTACAAAAATTCTTTAATTTTTGCTCAAGTCTATTTTCAGCATGAGCTTTTTTTAATTGCAATATTAGATCATGACATTGTATAAAATATACAGAATATCTTTTTTTGGCAGCTGCTATACCAATTGATATTGCTAGATGAGTTTTGCCTACACCACTCGTACCAACAAACAATATATTTTCATGATTTTCTAAAAATCTTAATGTTTCTAAATCAAGAATTTGATTTTTGTTTATACTTGGTTGATAACTAAAATCAAAATCTTTAACTTCTTTTTCAAAAGGAAATGCAGATACAATAATTTGTTGTCTAGCAGCTCTTTCATCTCTAAATTCAATTTCTTTTTGAGTTAGTTCAAACAAAGCATCTGTAAATGCTATATCTTTACCTTCAATTGCAGTTAAGTAATTAGGTAAATAACTAACCATTTTATCTAATCTTAATGTTTCCAAATTATTTAATAACTTATTGTAATTTATCAAATTATACCAACTCCTAACTTAAAAATATATCCATTTTACTTAGATTTTCTTCAATAAATTCATCTATCTTTTCATCACTTGCCCCTTTTAGAGCATCTGATTTTAATATTTGTTCGACATGTTCTTTTTTGTAGTTGAGATATTTTCCGTGAAATTTTATGACAAGCAACTAAATCTGTTGTATAATATATATTAAGAGTATCTTCATTTTCGGAAATAGTTAGGTACTCACCAATATATTTAATAGGAACAGAATATTTATGTTTTTTATATGTAATCATAGATTCCTTAGAAACTCTATAGCCTTTATTTTGGTGGAAATATTGGCTTATACAATCTATAGACGGTAAAGAACTTAAATATTTCTGTTCTTCTTTAAGTCTATCAACAGGCTTTTCTACAAAATTGATATCTTCGTTATTTATTTCTATCATTAGCTTATTAACTATATCATCTAGTTCTTCTATTGTTGTAAATTCTTTATTATATACTCTAAGCCTATCCATGAGTTTAGCAACACACTCGACTTTACCCTTGGTTTGAGGTCTATATGGTCTACAAGTATTTACAACAAAACCAATGTCTTTTGCAAATTGAGCAAATTTTTTATTAATTACAATTGTTCTATATGTAGAAGCCAATCTATCAATAACAGTAGCCATATTATCAAACAAAACTTCATGAGGAACACCTCCGAAAGCTTTGCAAGCATGCATTATACATTCGAATAATGTATCTTGAGTTCTATCCAGAGTTAGCTCAATATATTTGTACCTTGAATATCCTAAAATCATTAGGAATATATTGATTTCAAATATTTTTCCATCTTTATTAATTATTTTAAAATTTTCTTTCCAATCAACTTGGGCTTGAAAACCTGGAGTAGTTTCGAATCTCATAGTAGCCTTATTTTGTTCTTCTTGTTTATGAGTTTGGATAAAATGAGCAACGGTGCTATATGAACCAGTATATCCTTTATCTTTAATGAAATTGTAAATTGATTTTGCATTAGCAGAGAAATCATCAGTTTTCTCTATAACTATACCTTTAAAATTATCTAATTTTGAACTATATTTCCTATTTATTTTATCATTATCCTGAGCATTTAAATATTTATTTACAGTATTGATAGAACAGCCAAACCTTCTTGCTATTTCACTTTTATTAATCAAATTTTTCACCCCTTTCAATTCTAATATTGTATTTAATATATCTTTTCTCATAAAATTACCAACTCCTTCCATTTTTAAATTTAAAATTTTTCAGAAAAGATATATTAATTATACAAATTTTTCATCAAAAAAACTGATAGAATTCTATCAATTTTATTTTAGAATTTTCTATCAGTTTTATTATACAATTTACAATAGCATTTCCTGATATTGTATTTGTTGATTCCTTAACAGACATTGCTCCTAAATTCTACAAATATACTTCAGAAA
>CANRGU010000043.1 GCA_947630255.1 uncultured Clostridia bacterium
GCAGTAAATAAAAACGGTAAAGAAGCAATAACAGAATTCAAAGTATTAAAAAGATATGATGGATTTACATATATTGAGGTAAATATAAAAACGGGAAGAACACATCAAATAAGGGTACATATGGCAGAAATAGGGCATCCAATAGTAGGAGATGAAGTATATTCAAATGGTAAGAATCCATTTGGCATACACGGACAAATGCTACACGCATACAGATTAGAATTTATTCATCCAACAACTAAAAAAAACGTAAAATTTGAGGCACCACTGCCCAAATACTTCGAAGAGATATTAGATAAATTACAATTTATTGAGTAAAGGAAATTTTATGGGAGAAGAAATTAGATTACAAAAATTTTTAGCAGAAAACGCAGTTGCATCAAGAAGAAAATGCGAAGAACTAATTGAAAATGGAAAAGTTAAAGTAAATGGTGAAATAGTAACAAAACTCGGAACAAAAATTAATCCAGATAAAGACACAGTAGAATATAACGGTAAAAGAATAAAAGCGTCCAAAAAAGAATATACATATATACTGTTAAACAAGCCAATTGACTATGTAACAACAGTAAAAGATCAATTTAATAGAAAAACTGTACTGGACCTAGTAAAAACAAATAAAAGATTAGTACCAGTAGGAAGACTTGATATGTATACATCAGGTGCAATTATTCTTACGGATGACGGAGATTTTGTATATAAAGTAACACATCCAAAACACGAAATAGAAAAAACATATAATGTAACAATAGTTGGAAAAGTAAGTGATAGAGAAGTAGAAGCGCTAAAAAATGGTGTTGATATAGGAGATTTTGTTACTAACAAAGCAAAGGTTAAAATTTTAAAAATAGATGAAGAAAAAAATATAAGCAGACTTCAAATTACAATTCATGAAGGAAAAAACAGGCAAATAAGAAGAATGTGCGAAGCAATAGGAAAAAAAGTTTTAAGTTTGCATAGAAGTAAAATAGGCGGTATTTCAGTTAAAGATTTAAAAATTGGTACATGGAGATATTTAAATAAATCAGAAATAGAAAATTTACTTAAATAGAAGCTTGAAAAAATACTTTATTAAACATATAATTAATATAATAAAATATACCAAAGATAAAGGGGATGGATTATATGGATTATATTCAAAAATTTATTCCAGAAGGTTGGAGCGATGTTAATAAAGAATTTTCATTAGAAGAACTAAATACAGCATCTATAAATGGGAATATAATGCAAGCTAAAGTAAAAAGATGCGATAGCAATTATAATCTGTATTTGGATTTAGGAAATGATCTTACAGGAATTATACCAAGAGAAGAAGTAGAGGCTATAAATGTAGATGAAACAGGATTTCCAAAACCCAATATCTGCATAAATAAGATAAATAAATTTGTGCAATTTAAGGTAAAAGATACTAGCAAAAAAGATGCAATCATACTATCTAGAAAAGCCGTAGGAAAAGAAGCTATAAATTGGATGAAAAACGAATTAAAAGAAGGTATGTGTGTTTGTGGAATAGTAAGAAACATTAGACCATATGGTGCATTTGTTGAAATAGGTGGGGGAATAGTAGGGCTTGTTCACATAGAAGATATTTCTGTAGCAAGGATAAAAACGCCTTACGAGAGGTTTAAAATTGGACAAAAGATAAATATTATGATAAAATCTATAGACAGAAAATCAAACAGGGTAATTCTTAGTTATAAAGAAATGTATGGAACATGGGAAGAAAATATTACAGATTTTCATGAGGGCATGACAGTAAAAGGAATAGCCAGAGAAGTAGAAAAATCTAAAAATGGTATATTTATAGAGTTAAAACCAAATCTTATTGGACTTGCAGAATATAAAGAAAACATAGAATATGGGCAAGATGTAGAGGTTTATATAAAAAGAATTATACCAGAAAAGAAAAAAATTAAATTAGTAATTGTAAATAATAATTGAGATATATAAAATAAATAGTGGATGGAAAGCCAGTATATATAAGAATAATAGAGAATTATTAAAATTGGGGAGGCCATGATTATGGTAGAAGATAATGAAATAAGAACTGAAGTATCACCTTTTGCAATTAGAGAAGGTGAAATTAAAACATTTGATGGAAAAGACGGATATGTATCTATGAATCAAATAATACATAAAATAAACATAGGACATATTACAGATATACATTTTAAAATAATGGAACTTGTAAATGAATTTGAATTCATAACATCAAGACAAATTTATCAAATATTAGTACATAAAGGTGAAGATATAAAATCACAAGACAAATTAAATAACAAATTAGAACAATTAGTAAAATCTAAAATCTTAACTAGATATTATTTTACATCAGAAGAGGGAAAATGCATTTATAGAATATATTGTTTAGAAAAGATGGGTAAATATTTACTTAATTCAAGAGGAATAGAATGTAAATGGCAACCTACAGATAATACTAAACCAGTAGCTATGATAAAAAAACGTTTAGCTGGAAATCAAATAATTATAGCATATTTAAGAAAAGTATCTGCATTTGATAAATATACTGTAAAACCAACACTTACAGCCAAAAAAGCTGGAAAAATATTTAAATGTCAAGCAGGAGTAAAATTATCAAAAAATGGTAAGTCAATAGATTTTATTTTTGAAACTATAAGAAGAGAAGAAGACTGGGAAAACAAACTAATTGAAAGAATAAAATTATATATAGATTTCTATGAAAATTTTGTAACATTTGACTCTGGGTTTGAAATAAAACCACAGCTAATATTAGTTGCAGAAGATACAAAGCATATGGTAGAAATTTTAAAAGTTATTGTAACTAATAAATTAGAAATACCAAATTTAAAATTACTATTTACAACAGATTTAAGGCAAAATAGCGAAACACTTGAAAAATCATTGATAGAATTTAAAACAGATGAAACAACAGGTAAATTTAAAATGGAAGAAGTAGATTTAAAAATATTAGGGTAAAAAATAATTAAATAACTGATAAGGTTTTATTAATAAATATATGTAGGAGTATTTGTATGAAAACTGTAAAAATTAAGTATTTTATATTTATATTTTTATTTATTATAATTATACCAAGCATTATTTTTGCAAAAGATGAAATAACAATAGAAACTAGTCAATATGATTTAGAACTTAATGACGAATTTGTATTAACTGCTAAAATTTCAAGTGACCGCAAATTATATGCTTTAACTGCTACGTTAAGTTATGACGAGTCAGTATTTGAAGCTATTGATGATAGAAACTTTGAAAATGATAAGCAATGGTCTGAAGTTATTTATAATCCAGAAAACAATAAATTTGGTTTAATTAATAAATCTGGAGAACTTTCAGACACATTATTAAGCGTTCGATTGAGAGTAAAAGAAGATGCCAAAGTTGGTACAACTTCTATTTATTTAACTAATATTTCAGCATCTGATGGAACAGATAAAGTTACTTTTGAAGATTCATCAGTTGATATTTTTGTGTCTAGAGATGCCAATAATAACGAGGCAGTACCTATCAATAATAAGTTTACTCCAGTAAAAGTAGAAAATACAGTTATAGAAGCTTCTCCCTCTAAAAATATTCCAATTATAATTGTCGTAAGTGTATTATTAATTATAAGTATTATATCAAGTATATTGATTTATATGTTTAATGCAAGAAACAAAAAGCAAATTATTATTTGTTTATGCATTGTATCTGCTATATTAATAAGCATATTGATAGCTTTAGTTATTATAACTAATAAAGAAAAGCAAGATATAAATGACGATGGAAAAATTGATTATGAAGATGCAAAACAAATTATTAAATATATTATAGAGATTGATGAAAATAAAAAAATAGCTCCTATGGATTCTAATGAAGAGACTCAAAATAATAATACTAACAATGGAAGCAATAATAGAAATCCAGGTTATAGCAGTAGTTCTACTAGTGAAAATACAAATAATAATTCTTATAACAATACTTCAGAAAACAAAAGACCAAATGGAGATGTAAATAATGACGGTAAAGTCGACATTGAGGATGCAGGAGATATTACTCAAAATGTAACTGAAAAAACTAAATATAAAGTTACCTTAAGTGAAGATAGCGGAAATAAATATTATGTAGCAAGAAACCAAGAGATAAATTTAAATTTTAAAGCAGATGTAAAACCTAGTGAAACTATAAAATCAGTTGTAATTGATAATAAAGAATATTCTGTTATAAAAAATGCATCTTCATATACTGTAGTTTTAAATGCACCAGATACAGCAGGAGTACATGAATTTAATTTTTCTAAAGTTGTATTAGATAACAATAAAGAGGTTAATGCAAGTTTAAAAATAAATGTAGAAGTATTAAAAACTATTCCAACTGCATCTACATTAAAAGCTGATAATGAAACAAATGGAGTTAGCTTTACATTAAACGACCCAGATAAAGCATTAATAAATGGACAAATTGAATTAATAGATTATAATAGTGATGTCGTTTTTACGAAAGATATAAAAAATGAGAGTGACTGTAATTTTAATTTTGAGTTTGAAGAAGATAAAGAATATAAAGTAGTAGTAACAGGATCTTATGATTTAGATAGCAATGTGGGTGGAGAAAATAATTATACAGATGTACCACTATTGACTGGTGAAGTGGTTATGATGAGTGAATATGATTTTGAAATATCTAATGTAGAAATTTCAAAAACTATTCATAAGGGAGAATCTGCAATTATAACTTTTGAAAGTAGTAATTCTACTAAGTATCCTATCAAAAGTGTAGTTATAGGCGGAAAAACATATGATGTATCAATTGAAGATGATAATCACTATAAATTAGCTTTACCAGAAAACAGCATATGTGGAGAATATAATATTAACATTGAAGAAATAATTTTAAGTAATTCAAAATATTTTGACAATGGAAAAGATTTTAATGTAGACACATTAGCTTATTGTGTATTAAAAGATGTACCAACAATAAATGATATTAAAGTAAATAAAAATGCAGAAGAAAAAACAGTTAAAGTAACATATAAAATTAGTGATACAGATAGTACATTAAACAATTTAGAAGCTGTTTTATCAGATAAAAACAATAAAGAAGTTTCAAAAACAGACAATGTTATAGGAAATGAAGAAATTACATTTACATATAATGATGAAGGAATTACTCCTAACCTTGCAGTTCAATTTTTTGGAAATTACGATTTAGGTGCAGGATACGTTTATGAAGATGAACTTTTAGGAACAGGAGAAACTGCTGGAGTTGCATTTAATGAATGTACAATATCAAATAAATATCCTAAAAAAGGCGAAGAAATATATCTTTACTACTATGTAGATGTACCTGAAAAAACAGAGCCAAGTAGTTATCCAGTTGGTATTACAGATTTAATAACAGGTGTTACTATAAATGGATTAAATTATTCAGCAAAACAAGAAAAAATAAATAATCGCGTAGTATATACAGTTAATTTTAAAGTACCAGACGAAGATGGAGTAGTTGAGGCTCAAGCAAATCGAGTAATATTCTTTAACGGCAGAAAATATTGGTTAGAGCCAATTTCTATAAGTTTTGATGTATTAAAAGATAAACCTTGGGTTGAAAATTTTGAAGTTGTTTCAGAAGACTACGAAACTGGAGAGGTAACATTTAGCTTTGATGTATGTGACGACAATGGTGGATTTATTTCTGGAGAGATGGTTTTAGGTGATCAAAAAGTTAATGTAGGAAAAGGTAGCAATACAGTAACATTTAGCAATATTAAGCAAGATGAAAACTTTAAAATTAGCATTTTAGGAAATTACGATTTAGATAGTAATACAATAGGTGATGAAAAAGATAATTATAAAGAAAATGACGAAATATTTAGTATTTCTTATGGATTATTTGATTCAGACACTTATAAAGATATAAAAATAGAAAATATAAATGCTACTAGTCAAAACGATAATAGCTATTTTGAAAAAAACGAAGACGTAAAATTAAACTTTGATTTTACTGGCATAGATGAAGAAATTGGAATTGATTTAGCCAAAGTTGTTATTTTAGGTAAAGAATATAATGCAATCAAAAATGAAGACAGTACTTATACAGCTGTTATGGATGGATTTAGTAATGCAGGAACAAAAAATTTTGAAATAAATGAAGTTGTACTAAGTAATGGTAAAAAAGTAGCTCTTAATGAACCTGCTACATTAAAAATAGAAATACTAAAAGATGCTTTAAAAACAGATGATTTTAGATTTAGCATAGACGAAAATAATATTAATTTAAATGTTAATATAGAAGATCCAGATGATTCTTTAGTAGGAAATATTGTGCTAAAAGCATTTGATGAAGATGATAAATTCATAGAAGAACATGAATACAATGGTTCAGATATAACATTAAATAAAAGCGATGATTTATCAAGATACTACATTAAAGGATATGCAACATATGATAGAGACACAAATACACTTACACAAACAGATAACAAATATGAAAATCAAGTAGTATTAGATGAGGTTATTTCGCTAGATAAACATTATTTAGAGCTAAAAGAAATAACCAATGTTGAATTATTAAAAAATAATAATGGAAATCTTGATTTAGCAGATAAAATTAGCAAAGAAGAATTAGAAAAAGATTTGCAAAATTATGTAGTTAAAATTACAATGAGCAATATGCCAGTATTTTATAGTAATATAAAAGAAGTGCTTATTGAAAATAATCATTTAATATTAATACTTGACTATGAATATGCAGTTTTAGATGATGGAAATGTTTCAAAAAATTTAAGAATTGATTATGGAGAAATAAAAGATGGATATGCTTCAAATGAAGTTCGCCCAGAATCATTTGAAGAATTTATAGAAAGAGTTAAAGCAAATCCAGATCAAACATTTACTTTAACACATGATTTAGATGCAAGCGGATATGAAACTAATTCAAATACAATGATAGATATTGATTTTACAGGAACTTTAGATGGAGCAGGATATACTATTAAAAATTTAACAAAACCATTGTTTAACAATATTCAAGGCGGAACAGTTAAAAACTTAAAAATTCAAAATGTAAAATTGCCATCAGTTAATGCAAGAGGTGCACTTGCAAACACTACAAATGGTGCTACAATTTCTGGAATTTTAATAGACATGGTAGAAAAATCTAATGGAGAATCACAGGTTGGTTCTTTAATAGGAACAGCTACTAATACTAATATAGAAGAAAGCAAAGTTACAAATTTTGTAATAAACAGCCAAAGCTTTTATCAGCAAGTTGGAGGTTTAGTAGGAGCATCTCAAGGTTCAACAATTAAAAATTGTTATGTAACAGGAACTTTAAATGCTTGGAATTATAGAGGAGGATTTATAGGTTTTGCTACAAATACCACAGTAGAAAATTGCTATGCAAAAGTTACAGTTAATGGTTCTTGGGGTGGTAATAATTTAGCAAGTGGATTTGTATATAACAATGATAGTAATGGTGTATTAAGAAACAACATTAGCTTTAGCACAGGTAGCATTGATTATATACTTACAAATAATTTCAAAGAAGCTACAAATAATTATCAGGTAGTTGAAGAAAATGCACAGCCAAGTACAAAAGAAGGAATTAATAATATTACAAAAAATCAAATAAATAAAGAATTCTTTGTAAATCAAGCAAAATTTGATGAAGATATTTGGGATTTGGATAATACTTCTGCAGAAAATTTGCCACCGTTAAAAAGAGAATTTAAATCTGTATTAGGAAGTATAAATAGCGAAAACAATGATTTATATGATAAAAACAAAGAACTTTTATACAAAAACTTATCAAGACTTACACCTTTCTATGATAGTGATAGCATTATAAAAACAGGAGCTAGCATAGATGAAGACAATATCTTATACTCACAAGAAATAAAACATATTATTCCTATAGATAGTAATGGAGATATAGTTACTTATTTAACAAAAGAAGACTATACAAAAATTAGTAAAGTTAAAGTAATATTCAGCAATAATACAATTAAGGAATACAATGTTCGTTTTGATAAATTATATGGAATGGTTGTAGGTTATAGAATTACAGATTTAAAAATTGATTATACATTTAATCATTATATGATAGATAGCGAATCTAAACTAGTCAGTGATTTAGTAAAATACTTATCTGATTTAGATTATACTAAAAACTTAGATACATTAACCACTTCAGAAGATAGCAGATTATATCGTGATTATTATAATGAAGTTACTAAAAAAGAATTAAAAGAATTTGTACTTAAATATTTATCTAACAATAATACATTAACATTAGACACTAACAGTAGCGATATCGAAAAAGATTTAGAGCACAACAATAAACTAAAAAAAGCATTATATGTTTACAATTATTTTAAACGTTGGTATAGTGTTGAAATCGGCGGAATTATGCTTAATGATTTAGTACTATTTAACAGTCAAGGATTCAATGCAGAATTAAATGTAAATACAATTACAAATAGATTTTTTGAAAATGAATCTAATTTTGCAACTAATTCAACTAGTGATGCTTATAATAATACATTATCAAAATATACAGGCATTAAAAATATTACAAGATTTTTAGAGTATTTTGTCGAAATTTTAACTGATGATACTCCAGATGAATGGTTTGCAAAAGAATTTAAAGGAAATCTAACTGAAGTAAAAGTAGAAGGAAGAGATGATTTGGAATACACAATGTGGGATCATTTATCTCACGAAGATAATACAAATTGGGCAAAATGGCACAATTTTGCATTGGTACTTCTAACATTACCAGAAAATTCAACATATATTATCTCATCTCCAACACAATTCTTAATTGGATCACAAAGAACATATATTGTAGATCCAAATGACCCAGAGCAGTCAGCAAAATTAAACGAAAAAATAAAAGACTATGCTCAAAAGATTAGTAACTACTTTGCAACAGCTACTGGATTTATAAAAGAAGCAAAATATTTCAACGATATACATGGTATGCAATTAGACCAACGTTACACACTAGATTCAAATGGAAAATCAACATATCAAAGTAGGGGAGTAACAGAAGAAGCCTTCCATAAAAACTTTAATGATGCAATAAATATGTGGAAAGAGATGGATGGTAATGCAGCAACATCAAATGGTACACATATTTTGTGGAACGCATATTCTGCATTAAATGCTTATGATACTTGGTCTCATGAAACAGCACATAATATAGATGCAAGATTATACCAAAAAAATAATGGTCGTCGTTTTGATGCTGGTGGAGAAGATTATTCTGATGGAAACCTTGCCCAAAGATGGGGTAATGGAGATATTACAATGAACTTAACTTATAATTTTACTGAAGAAGAAAGAAAACAAAGAGCTACTAACTGGACAATAGATAGAATTAATACTCCAGACAAAATTAAAGACTTCTACGGTAAGGTATTTGAATCAATTTATATTTTAGATTATTTAGAAGCTCAAGCTTTCTTACAATTAACACCAGAAGAACAAGCAAGACTTGCAGTACAAGTATCTTATCCAGATGACCCAACGCCAGAAGATCCAAATGATACAAAATATAAACCTTCATACAGAAAACGTTTAAAAACAAGATATACAGCAATAGGAGCTGACAAATATAGGAATATGGACTTAAAAGATATGGAAGATTTATATGATAATAGAATTGTAATGTATCCAGGAATTATAATGACTTCAATTATTGATAATCGTTATGGAACAGAAAATATATTTAGAACTCGTTGGTATCAACCACATAATGACGAAGGACGTCCAGATTCATATTCACTAAAATTCTTTGCATACGAAATGTTAGGATATGCAGGTTATGATGAAGGTTATATGGAATATTATAGTAACATTCATAGTAAATCGGCAGAAGTAACTAACGAAAAAGGCGAGACTGTAACTGTAAAAGACTATAAAACAGATTTAATGGCATTACAAACAATAACAAAAGATCCTGAAATGACCTTTAAGAAATATAAAATGATGAGATTTGATGAAGTGAAAGATAATCTTGAGTATATACAATATATTAATGTTAACGATGTTTTTGAAGAATTCTATTACGCTCTAAAAGAAGATGCAAAAGTAGTAGAAGAAGCAGAAACAAAAGAATATGCAAGCGATACAGATAGAAACAATGCACTTTCAAAAGCTAGAGCATATACAAATAGTACACAAGTTAGAAAAGACGTATATTACAAATTAAAAGAAGACACTAATGACTTCGTATCTCAAATATATGATAAAGATAATCCTCATGAAGTAAAAGAATTGAAACCATAGAAAAAAGGAATCTCTATTCGGAGATTCCTTTTTTTTGGCTAAAATGCTTTGAATTAGTTTGTAGACTTATGAAAATTGTCTATATTCATGTAAAAATTCTAAAAATCTTATTTCTTTCGATTCATTTGTAACTATTGCATAATTTGATATACAAAGATCCATTCTCTTTTCATAATCATACTCAGAATCAATATTATAATTATATTCTGGATCAAAATGTGGTGTATTGATGTCTAATTGATTTAATTGCACATAGGATATATACGTATTATAATTTTCCAAATATATAGTGATTTTTTTTAAAAGATCACTCATCCTTTTATAATCGTATATTTCATCAGATTTTTCAAAATGGAAAGTTAAAGGACC
>CANRGU010000044.1 GCA_947630255.1 uncultured Clostridia bacterium
ACAAGGAACCACCTGTTCCCATTCCGAACACAGAAGTTAAGCTTGTCAGTGCCGAAAATACTTGTGGGTTACCCTGCTGGGAATATAGGTCATCGCCAGATTTAAATATTCCCCAATAGCTCAGTTGGTAGAGCGCTCGGCTGTTGAATGTTAGCAGCTCTGTAGAGAAATCTATAGATGAGAAGGTGGCTAAATCGGTGAAACTCGTAAATAACATTAGTTATGCGACAATACCGAGCAAGGCGAAAGCTATGTGTAGAGACTTTACACCACCTACCTAAATCGATAGACATGGTAAAGATAAAGTCCAGACTACAAATTGTATTTATACAATGTTAATGAAAGTTAATGTAGTAAAGTAACCGATAGGTCGTTGGTTCGAGTCCAACTTGGGGAGCCAAAAGAATAGCAGATTTGTGATAACACTTATCTGTTATTTTTTATATTTAATACAAAACACTTGTTTTGTTAATAATATTATTATATAATATTATAGGTGGTTTTATGAAAAAAACATGTAAAATATGTGAGAATAAATTTGATACTGACAATTTTACAAGAGTATACTGTTATAATTGTAGTGGAGAATCAACAAGAAAAAATAATGAGACAAGAAAACATCAAAAAACAATTTTAAGAAGAAGTATGAAATTGCAAGCAATAAAATTGTTAGGAGGAAAATGTAGTATATGTGGATATGATAGATGTGTTGATGCCTTAGAGTTTCATCATCGAAATCCAAAAGAAAAAGATTTTAAATTAGGGTCTGGAAACACAATTTCATGGGATGAATATAAGGAGGAAGCTTTAAAATGCATTTTAGTTTGCTCAAATTGCCATAAAGAAATACATTATAAAATGGGGTATAAAAAAGATTGAAAGATTTAATAAATTTGTGCAAGACTATTGGAATAATAAATTGTAATAAATTAATGGAGGAAATAATATGAATTTAGAAATAGCAAATGCATTATTTGGTTATTTTGAAACATTATATATTATTAATAAAAATTTAATAAGATTATGCGGAGCGGAAGTATTTTATGATAGATTTTCAGAATTTAAGAAGTTAACTCTAGATATAATTCAAGATATTCCTAGAATAATTCCATATTCATATAGTAATAAAAAAAGTGATTTAGTACTTGATAAGAGAAATGGATTATTAGAATATTATACAGAAATGCCATATTTACTAGATAGTTATAAAAATATGTTAAATATACATAAAGAAGTTCTAAACAAAATTAGAAAAATAAGAAATAAGTATGAGCATAAAATGCATGATGTAAAATATAAATCTTCTGGAACAGGAACAATGAGCCTATTTGATATTGAATTTAATGTAAATAATGAATTAATTAAGCTATATGCAGGAGAATTAATAAAATTAGTTAAAGATATAAATATATTATTTTCTAAAATAGTTCAAGAGGTAAGTTGTTATGCATATGAAAATGAAAAACAAGGATATACATATTATGAAAGACTATGTAGATTTGACTTTAAAGACTTTAATAAAATTTATGAAAGTGATATATTGAGGAAAATTGGAAAAATAATGAATCCATTTTAAAAAATAACATTTTTTAAGAGTTCCATTTAAATATAAAGAAGGTTCTTTTAAATACTACGAGAAAAAGTAAAAGAAAAATTAAAGGTATAATAGATTAAATAAAATGGAATAAAAATATTGCTATAACTAAATTTGAAACGGAAATAAGTAGCTTTTTTAAGATAGATTTTTCGCATATAAGTATCGTTAAGGAGCCAAAAGAATAGCAGATTTGGACGAAAGAAAACAAATGTGGTCAAAAGTATTGATAAAAAATATAAAAGTTAATATAATAACGAGCAACATGCTACAAAATTTGGCAATCAAATTCATATATAATATTATAGGTGGTTTTATGAAAAAAACATTTTATTTTTTTAAATCATGTGTTATTATAAACGTAATAAGTTATATTAAAAAATAAAGGATAAATAATGGATATACAAGATTTAATAATAGAATTAGACGACGATGAAAAAAGACAAATATTATATGATGAAGATTTTCATAAAAAACATGAACTTGATAATAACGATTTAATGAAAATTATAAATTCATTAAAAAAGAAAAGTAAAGAAGAACTTTTATTTGACAAAGAATTAATTGTAGATAAATTACATTTAGATCATAAACAAATTACTGAATTAGCAAAAGAATTGCCTACAGATGAAGAAAAAAATAAAATAATAAGTGATTATGGATTAGAAAAATTTTATGAATACTGCATTATAAAAACTTTTAGTGTTGAAAGTAAAATAAAAAAAGTTTTGGAAGATGATGAATTAGATAGATACCAAAAAATATCAATATTGTCTACATTAAATCCAGAAGAGATATGCAATTTTTTAAGGGAAAACAGAGAATTTTGTTTAAGTAATGATATTCGCCCTTATGAAATAGTAACAGAATTAAATAGTAATGATCAAAAAATTTTTATAGAAAATTTTGAAGATGTAGGTTTAGAAATAAATGAAAAAAGAGAAATTTTAGTAAGATTACATGAAGATGTAAAGCAAACTATTAATATAGAAAATTTGCCTGAAGAATATAAAACTGCAATTAGCATGAAAACAAATGAAATTGGAGTAATAATAATTAATTTAGGTTCAGATAGAAATTTAGAGGACTATAGAGGTTTAGACAATTTAATATCAGTAAATGCAGAAAAGTTTACAGAGGAAGAAAAATTAAAATTCATGAAATTATGTGATATATGTCCGAATCTAAGAGTCAAAAATTCTTTAAAAAGTATGATAGAATTTTATTCAACAGGACTAGAATATAAAGAAGCTGAAATGTGGATATCATCAGTAATGGAGACTTTAAAACCTGAATTTTCAAAAGCACAAAAAGTAGCTATAATAGACAATGCTATAGGTAAAAAAATAAGTTATAGTCCAGATTTTGGAACAGAAGTATTTGATGATTCAGATTCTAGAGCATTATGGAAAATAATTTCTTCTGGATATGGGGTATGTAATGGAATAGCCAGAGTTGAACAGTATATGCTTGATAGAGCCGGAATAGATAGTGAATTAGTGGAAAGTGATACACATACTTTTTTAAAATTAAAAGACATTGAGCTTCCATTTGCAAATGGTGAATTTAAAAGGGGAACTACTATATTAGATCCAACATGGAATTTAGCTTCACATAGATTCAAAGGAAAACCAAATAATTTTTGCTTAAGTTATGAAGAAATTAGAAGACATGATATAGATAGTAACGGAAAAGATCATAATTGTCATAAAAATGATAAAGAGTTGCAAGACGCAACAATGAATTTAGATGAGCAAAGTTTAAGAATGTTGTTTTCAAGTGTAGGACTAGCTGATAAAGATGGACAATTTCCAATAAAAGATTTAATAGACGAGTCAAAATCAATAGATAAAATTTATGCAAATGATCCAAAAGAAAATATTAAAGAACAGTTTCTACTTCTGTCAAAAACTTGCCCTGAATTTGCAAGATGTCAAGACTCAAGTATGGAAGTTTTAAAAGATGTATTTTTAGACAATGAAAATTTAAAATTTGATAAGTGTGTTGTAAATAGAGTTTATGAAAAATCAGATAAGCAAAAAAGACCAATTATGTATGTATACATTGCCTCGGAAGAATTAGGAAAAAAATTTTATTATGCAGATAAAGAACGTGATGAATTAATAGAAATAAAACAAGAAGAGTTTGAAAAACGATTTGAATGTTATGATAGAGATTTAGAAAAAGCAGATGGAATAAGACCATGGGAAGATGATAAAGAACAAAAGGAAAATATAAATTTAGAAAATTCTTCTGGAAAATTAGTAGCAGAAGAAGGTGAAGAAAGATGAATTTTTTTAAAAGTATAATTTCAAAGATAAAAAAAATATTTAATAAACATGAAGATATAAAAATGTTAGAAGAATCAAAAGTGATTAATAACAGTTACGCAAAAGATGAGTTTGTTAAAAGCTTAAAAGTAAATATAAATAAAGCAATTAAAAAGAAAAAAGTTGAAACACTAATTTGTGATGGAGATGGATTAGGGATAAATAATAAAATCACATATTAAATCTTTGTATTTTAATACACGGGAGTATCTATGAGAAATTTAAAAGAGAGGTTAAAAAATAGAACAATAGACTATGAAAAATTAATTAAATATGGATTTGTAAATGATAAAGATGTATATACATACAAGACAAATATATATCATAATCAATTTGAATTAAACATATTTTTTTCAGAAGAAAAGCAATATTCAAAATTAATTGACATAGAAAACAAGGAGGAATATGCCCTT
The DNA here is from genome assembly GCA_947630255.1 of uncultured Clostridia bacterium. Lineage (GTDB taxonomy): Bacteria > Bacillota > Clostridia > TANB77 > CAG-508 > CAG-452. The sequence goes on from CANRGU010000044.1 coordinate 4,338, forward strand.
GTAGATATCGAGGACTCATCAGGAGAATTTATAGGCAAATTAAAAGAAGAATATGAATGTATAATAGAAGATATAATAACGAATTGCACAAATAAAGAGATCTTTAAAAGCATTCAAGCAATAAATATTATTAATTATATAAAGAAAAAATATAATGATGAATTGGAATTTTTATGGGAGAAATTTGATGATAATGCCATTTGGAGAAATAAGCAAAATAATAAATGGTATGCTTTACTATTAACAGTATCAAAAAACAAATTAGGCATTGAATCAGGTGATATTATTGAGATTATTGACTTAAGATATCAAAAAGAGAAAATAGAAGAAATAATAGATAATAAAAATATATTTCCAGGTTATCACATGAATAAAAAAAGTTGGATAACAATAAAACTTGATAATTCAGTAGATATAAAACAAATATATAAATTAATTGATAATAGTTATAAAATTTCAATTGGAAATAAATGTGGACTAACAGGTGACAATTTATCTCAAAAAGTATATGATTATTTAACTACAATACCAAAAGGAAAAGTTGTAACATACAAGCAAGTGGCAGAACATTTAGGAAATAAAGGACTGGCAAGGGTTGTTGGAAATATACTTCACAAAAATCCAGATGGAGACAAATATCCTTGTTATAAAGTTTTAAATTCTAAAGGTGAGCTTGCTGAAAATTTTGTATTTGGTGGAAAGGATATACAAAGAAAGAGGTTAGAAAATGAAGGGATTAAGGTCATAAATAATATAGTAGACCTTAAATTATATCAATGGAAAGAATAGTAAATAGATATTATAAAAATTGCAAAAACATATCTTTATAAATTATTAAATATGTGTTAATATATTAACAATGGAGTGGTATCGAAGTGGTCATAACGAAGCTGTCTCGAAAACAGTTAGCCATTTAAAGTGGCACGTGGGTTCGAATCCCACCCACTCCGCCAAATATAAAATGACTTAGATTAGAAAAATCTTTATTAAAATGAAACTTTTTATAAATCTTTATGGTATTATTTATAACAGGTGATATTTATGGAATATATAGATAAAAATAGATATTTAGAAAGAATGGTAGAAAAATATTCAGATATGATATACAGACTGGCTTTAGTAAGAACTAGATCAAGAGAAAATAGTGAAGATGTTTATCAAGAGGTATTTTTTAGGCTTGCTAAGAAACTACCACAATTTGAAAGTGAAGAACATGAAAAAGCTTGGCTTATAAGAGTTACAATTAATTGTAGTAAAAATTTATTAAATTCTAACTATTTAAAATATAAATCTGAGATGAAAGAAGATATCACATTTGAAACAAAAGAAAGACATGACATTTATTATGCAGTAGAAGAATTGCCTTTAAAATATAGAACTATTATCCATTTATATTACTATGAAAATTAAAAAATAAATGAAATAAGTAAAATTTTAAAAACAAATGAAAACACAATAAAAACTAGACTTGCACGAGCAAGAGAAAAACTGAAAGAAAAAATTGAAGGAGGTATAGAATAATGAAAAAGAAAGAATATGTTGATGCTGTAAATGAAATAAAAGTAGATAATGATTTAAAAGAAAGAACTATAAACAAAATTACACAGAGTAAGAAACATAAAAATATATATTCTATATTAGCATCGTCAATAATTGTTTTTGTTATTGTAATATCTATAGCAATACCTATGATTAATAACAAAAATAAAGTTACACCAATAGAAATTGTAGAACAAAATAATGGATTACCTAAATTAGAAAATTTTGAAAATTTATATAATATAATGAAAAATAAAAGTTCTGGATTATATGAAACAAATGGCTCATTTGTATCTTTTACAGATTCAGCTGCAAGCTCAGAAACATCATCTTCAGAATTTGAGAAAGATGAAGATGATTATTCAAAAACAAATGTGCAAGTAGATGGTGTTGATGAAGCCGATATAGTAAAAACCGATGGTAGTTATATATACTATATAACTTCTGGGGAAATTATAATAGTAAATGCAACAGAATTGAAAAAAGTTTCTGAAATTTCATATAATGAAGATGAAAAATTTAATCCATTAGAATTATATATAAGAAATAATAAACTAATTGTTATCGGACAAAAAGAAAATAACTATTATGATGACTTAATGGCAGTAGATACTATATATCCTATTCAACGTGATAGTCATACTACTGCAAAAGTATATAATATAGAAAATAAAGCAAATCCAAAATTAGATAGAGAAGTAGAAATAGAAGGTTCTTATATATCTTCAAGAATGATAGATGACAATGTATATTTTATAGCTGATAAATATATATATACATATATATTTAAAGCAGATATAGAAAAATTAGATGAAGAAATGTTTAAACCTAAGTATACAGATACTGTTATAGGAAATGAGGAAAAATGTTTGCAGTACAATGATATTTATTATTTCCCAGAAAGTGATGATACATCATATTTAAATATTGCAGGATTCAACATTAATAATAATGAAAAAGCTAATATAAATACTTATTTGGGAGCCGGTAGCGATATATATTCATCACAAAAAAATTTATATATAACAAGGGTAGAATATGAAGATGAAGATGAAAGAGTATATGGATATTATAACAATTATGATGTCAATACTTATATATATAAATTTAAATTAGAAGATTCAAAAGCAACATATGAAAAAGCAGGTAGTGTTCCTGGAAAGGTATTAAATCAGTTTTCAATGGACGAAAAAGACGGATATTTTAGAATTGCAACAACAGATTCACAAAGTTGGAATTCAAAAACGGATACAAATAATTTATATGTGTTAAACGAAAATCTAGAAACAATAGGAAAAATAGAAAATTTAGCAAAAGGGGAAAAAATATATTCAGTAAGGTTTATGGGAAATAGAGCATATATGGTAACATTTGTAGAAACAGATCCATTATTTGTAATTGATTTATCAAATCCTGAGAATCCTATTGTTCTCGGCGAATTAAAAATACCGGGTTATAGTAAATACTTGCATCCATATGATGAAAATCATATAATAGGTTTTGGAGAAAACACTAAGACTAATCAATATGGTGGAGTGGTTACAGATGGAATGAAAATGGCATTATTTGACGTAACTAACCCAAGTAGTCCAAAAGAACTCTATTCAGTAGATATTGGCGAAAAAGGAACGTATTCTGAAATATTAAATAATCATAAAGCATTGTTATTTTCAAAAGAGAAAAATATAATTGCAATTCCAATTTCGATATCTGAAGAAGAGGGAAATTACAGAACAAAACTAAAATTTCAAGGTGCGATAGTATATGGTTTGGATTTAGATAAAGGATTTAATCTAAAGGGAACAATAGCACACATGCAAATTACAGATGGATATATAGATTATGACTATACAAAAGAAGTAGAAAGAATAATTTATATAAATGATTCTTTATACACATTATCAAAAGGATTAATTAAATCAACAGATATTAATACAATGCAAGAACAGGGAATTCTAGAAATAGAATTAGAGAGTGATGAATAAAATTTCATAAAAGGCTTTAAAACAGATAAAAGTTATGGTAAAATATAAATATAATAGCGTTTGCTATTAAATAATTTTTAAGGAGCTTTTTAACATGTTAGCCAAGCAAAAATTACGGGAATTCAAGACAAAAAAAGAACATTCATCATTTTGCAGGAAGTATCTAACTTGCGAAAGGGAAGAAAAAAAGCAAAACAGGTGCAATTCAAGACAATGCCCTTGTTATAGAACTAAAAAGAAATAATCCTTAAATGAAGGGGACGAGAGTAATTTCGTCCCTTAATAATTTAAAAAAAGATAAAAATAAAAAAGTAGGAAATGTCCTACTTTTAAAAACATAATCTTAACCTATTATAACATGAAAATTAGAAAATATCAAATAGCAAAAGAATATAAATTAATGTAAAAAACATAGTATATATAAGATTAATGTACTTAGAATAGTAAAATAAATTTTATTTAAAAAATTAATAAAATTGCATAAAAATATATGACTGTGGTAATATAAATATAATATAAAAATAAGTTAATAAATTTCCCTGCATAGTGCGTAATGACAGAATTTTTAGAACCAACAAAGAGGAGTAAGGGAGCTGATTCTCGTAAATATGGCGTGCAAGCTTACACTTTAATTAGTAGTAAGAAGCCCATGAATATTTAGGTAGGCACCCACCTGTGTAAGAACAGGTCCTTAAAAATTCTTATAAGTACGGCTAAGGCGGGGCTTTTATTTTTTTCTTTTTTTGGACGGACTAGATTTAGTCTTTTTTTGTGGGAAATAGAATAATTAAATTACGTAAATTTAAAAACAGTTATATTATCTTTATTTATTGCAATTAAAACGGTAAAAATTTATAATAAACAAGAAAATAAAACAAAATACTAAAGAAAAAAGGAGGAAATTTATGTTTAAATTTAGAAAAATTTATATAATTTTAGGTATTTTTATTTTATTAATTTTAGGAGCAGTAACTGTTTCAAATGCAGAAGAACCAGCAAGAGCAGACATGAGCAATATAGAATTTGAATGGACAGGGTATGACGAAAGTAGTCATGCAGGTTTAGCCTTAAAAGTAAAAAATGTAGATTATGTAGAAGGCAACTATTACTATGCATATGTTTCTCATAATCAAAACGAACAATTAAATATACAAGATGTTGACGATATTACTGAAGCTTGGTGTTCATTAGGTAAAAATAGTAATGAAATTTATAATCTAGATAGTATAGTTGAAACAAAAGGGGATATATATGTTTGGATTTGTGAATTTGATTCTGAAAGTACACCAAAAATGGTTGTAAATGCAAAAAAAGTAGAAAGATTAGAGCAACTACCACTTGGAAAAAGATTTAGTGCATCATTTGCAAAAGATAATACATTTATGCATTGTTGGGAAATTGATACAGAGAGAAAAGTAAATGTAAAAATAGGAGTAGTTTCAGATAAAAGTATATTAGAGGCTATTAAAAATAATCAAAATGATGGATATCAAAGACTATTGGAATACTCAAAATCAGCAAAATCTATATATAATGGAACTTTACCACAATCGAATAGCAAGTCTGTAATTAATTCTCTAGATTTAGTTCATGGTGAATTCTATTATGCTTATCTTGAGTTAGAAAATAAAGATGGTAAATATTATCCTGTTGAAGATGTTGCACTTTATCAAGGATATGTATATGGTGGAAGTAAGGAGCTATTAGATGAAATATTTTGGAATGGATTAGATAAGGAAGAGCAGGCTAATGCTCCAGAAAGTGGTGAAAAAGAAAAAGACAACACTACTTCAACAAATAAATTACCATATACAGGAGCGCAAAGTGTTATTATAGCAGGCATTGCATTAATTATAAGCATAGTATTAATCACAGTAAAATTAAAAAAATACAAAGGAATTTAGGGGGAAAATACAAATGAAAAGAAGTATACAATTAATAATATTAATTACTATAATAACTATATTTTTTATATTAGCATACCTAGGTTGGCATATACTTAATTCAGCTTCTAAAACTACTGTAAGTAGTGAAATAGACACAAAAAAAACATATTCTTACAACAATGTAAATTTTACATATGGAAATGAGTGGCAAGAAGGATACTATATGCTGGGCGATCAAAAAGTAAAGGCTATATCAAATAAAGATGAAAGTATATCAATATTTGCTTTTGGAAAAGATAAATTAGATGATGGAATATATGATTATTCTAACAGCAATGGCAGAGAAAAATTTTATAATGATACAATAGACTATTATGAAAATTATTATTCATCTTATGGAATGTCAATAGAAAGACAAAGCAAAGGGTTTAAAGAATTGAAGGATAATGCATATTATTGCTTTTGGGAAACAGGTGCAAATTATTATACTAGAACATATATGATATTGAATTTAGAAGAAAATACAGGTATTATAATTTTCGTAATATCAAATAATTCTTTAACAGAAACCGAAGAAAATAGTGTAATTGAAATTTTAAAAACTGTTTATTCTGATGATACAGATGATAATTTAAATAACAATTCATATGCTAATATAACAACACCAACAACACAAAGTGATGAAGAAACACGACAAAAGAAAATATTTGTAAAAACTGGACTAGATATAGCAGTTTCAACTGCTAAGGGCGAAAATGACGAAATAACAGATGGCGAAAGCTTAAAAAATTATATA
>CANRGU010000045.1 GCA_947630255.1 uncultured Clostridia bacterium
GATTGTTTTATCATTAAGTCTCCAAATACCGCATAACCTGTGGTTGGATCGTTTACAAGTACATGCGTTACTGCTCCTACAAATTTATTGTTTTGTACTATTGGTGCCCCGCTCATTCCGCTGTACTATTCCTCCTGTTAATTCTAATAGTTTTGGGTCTGTTACTTTTATTAGCATACTTTTGTTATTTACATTGTTATTTCTATATATTTTTGTAATTTCTATTTCATATTCTTCTCTTACTCCATTTTCTAAATCTAATAAAATTTTGGCTTTTCCTTCTTGTATTTCTTCTCTGTTTGCTACCTCTATTTCATTATTTCTGTCTATGCCTAATTTACTATTGTTTGTAATGTCTCCATAAATTCCAAAATTTGTGTTAATACCAACACTGCCTATTGTTTCTCCATTTACTATAGTTCCTTTTATTTCTCCTGGAACTCCTTTTTCTCCCTTTACTATTGATGATATTTTAGATGTTATTAATTCTCCACTAGATATATTTATTAGTTCTTCTGTGTCTATATCTATTATTCCATGTCCTAATGCTGCAAATTTATTTGTTGATGGTTCATAATAACTTATAGTTCCTATTCCTGCTGCGCCATCTCTTACCCATAATCCTAATTTGTATTCATTATCTTTTGTTTTTATTGGCGCTATTGTTGATACATATTCTTCTCCATCTCTTACATATTTTATATCTAAAGTTTTTCCATTTGAGCTATTAACACTATTTAATAATTCTGATGTACATGTTACTTCCTTTTGATTTATTTCTACTATCATGTCTCCTTCTTCTATTCCTGTATTTTCATAAGGTTTCTTTCCTTCTATTTCTGTCATTCCTACAACCAACACTCCACTCGTGTATAGCTTTAATCCTACTGAATTTCCAAGTGGAACAACTGTTGTCTCAGGAATTGTATTAACTTCAATATCTTTTACATTAATTAAATCAAACAAGCGTAAAGTCACTTTCTTTTTTTCAATTTTATTTTCATTGTCAATTATACTAGAGGCTTCTACTGTTTCATAATTTCTATTTTCTTCTAGTGATAATCCAAAAATAGTTCCTAAATTTAGCTCTTCTCCCTTAAATAGGAGAATACTATTTGGTATAGATGAAATATTAGTTACATACACTAATACTATTAATAAAAAAAGTATTAAACATGTTTTTAAAAAAATTTTTCTCATAAAAAAATGGTCACCTATTTTTAGGATAACCATTTTTTAATTTTTAAAACATTATTTATCTAAAATTGTGCATTGCATAACGTTCTCTTGCGAGTGCATAATTATAAGCCTTTTTATGCGATTCCAACTTTGAATCACTAAGTCCTCCAGATGAAAATAATTCTCTTTGTACTATACAATAATAACATGCCTGTTTTGGAACATTATTGTAAATATGTTTAAAATAATATATTTCATCATCACCAATACTAAATTTTTGAGCAACAAAGTCTATATTTCTATAACCTATCAGTTGTGTACCTACTAATTTGTCACAGTATGGTTTGTGATAATATCTTGTACTGTTATTATCACTGCCACTATCATTACTTATAAGATATATTTCATCAGGATTTACATATTCTTTATTTGCTGTACTTGTTGCAACAACATAGTCGTTATAGTATTTCATTCCTATAGGCATATTTTGAACAAAAGTTATCATAGATACATTTCTTAAGATTTGATTCCAGTCATCTTCTGTCATTACAGGTAATTCATAATTTCCTTTAGAATTACGACTATAACTTGTTATTGCCTGATTTAAATCACTAACTAAAATCTGTCTTATTACTTCGGCTTTATGTTTTGCAAATACAGAATCTTCGCTCTGTGCGTCTTTGCTAAATATTGGATCACCATAATCTGTAATTTTTTCTGTAATTGTTCCTTCACCTAAATTATACTCAAGCTCTTTTCTATCTTGCATATTGTTTGTTGTTATATTTTTCAATTTGCTATATACCCACTTAGAAAATTCTATTGATTTATAATAATAATTTCTTGCACTAACATCCTGATTTAAAGAAGGTATAGCTACCATTGCTGTATATTCTATTCCATTTTTATCATCTGTATATAATTGATTTTGCACTACGTTTTTACCACTTGTAATTGCACCATTATTCAATGCTTGATAAACTGATGTTCCATTACTTAAAACTATTTCTTTATACATTGCACTCTTTTCTGAAAGATTTGTCTTTTTATTGTTGGCATCTACTTGAAATAATGTAGCTCCATCAAAATATACTTTAGTATTGTCTGAAGCATATATATATGTAAATTCCTTTGGTGTATTTCCTAAGCCATCATACCAAACCAATTCTTTCAAATTCTCTGGTTCTGTAATTTTTTCAGTACTTGCAGTATCAATTAAATATCCCGATTTTATTACATAATTACCATTTACTGTTCCATAAATTGTAATATAATTGTCTAATGTATAATTTACTACTATATCTATCTTTTCATCTTCTTTTACATATCTTGCAGAATATGTAGCATATGGTTTTAATATATGTGCATATTCCGTTTTTGCCTTGTTTGGATCTAATGTATATTTTTGTGATACTTCAGTTCCATCTGTTTTTTCATAAGTGTAAATACCTTCTTCGTATCCATCATTTGCTAAGTATAGTATTTTTCCTTTATCTTCGTCCTTATATTTTTTGTTTATTCTAGTTTTTATTCCTTCATTCATAAAAACAGCTATACCATTTTCGTTTTTTACAATTTGCTTTGTTTCTGCTGGTGTATATATATAATAACCATCATACAAAGTAACTGCAATTGCAGGAATATATGCTAATAGTTCTTGCTTACTTATGCCAGCAATTCCTATACTATTTGAAAATGAAGTAGTAAATGTATTAATAGACGCCATAACATCTCTACGTTTTGAATTTGCCACAGTTGAATATGCACTATTCCATTCTACCGTATTTATTTCAAAAGCATCTATTGCATCTTTGCTTGCATCTAATTGCTTCGAATGATATTCTGTTTGCATGCCAATTGTGTCTGTTTGTAACGATAAAAAATAAGATAGTAATAACATTACAGGTATTATAATTATTAGAAATAATACTGTAAAATCTGCTAATTTCATCTTTTCACCTCTTCTTTTGTAGCATTTCGTGTTTAATATTTTAATGTAAATATCAAGCACCAAATGCCAGTTTTAACAAAATGAGAGATGTGTAGGAGTATTGCAATTTAAATAACTCCTTATCACCTCTCATTTTTTATACATTTTTAAATTATTTACCATTATTTACTACCATACTAGAATCAGTTGATGCTAATTCATATGTTCCTTGACCTGTTACTTTAAATAAGAATTTTCTTAATTGTTGTGCTAAAGTTTCATTAGTATTTCTTACTGTCACTATAATATTATCTCCTTTTTTAAGTGGATAGTTTCTAATCATATTATCAATGCTTCCACTGCTTGGATACATATAGTCTAGTATTTCTGATGTATATGTAGAATAACGTATATTTTCTCCGATTAAATCTCCAGAAGTTGTTGTTGCTTTTTTACCAGGATTATCATCTAAATGTTGAATCTCTATTATTATTTCATATGTATTACCTGTTGCAGCTAATCTATCTTGTAATTCTTCATAATCAGTTGGATTTATTGAGCCTGCATTAGATACTGTATCTACAAATCCAGATACAGCTGCATCCAATTCAGCTTGTGATATTTTATCATTTTTTTCTGCCATTGATACAAGTGGAATAATAAACATTGCTGTTGCAGCTAAAAACAAACCTATAAGTGTTATAAACTCATCACTTCCTGCACCTTTTTGGTTATGTAAAAATTTTTTTATCTTTTGCTTCATTTCATTTAACATTTTTTTCATATTCTCATCCCCTTAATATTTTTCTATATTTAGGTATTTATAATTAATAGTGAATAATGAATATAAAAATATCCATCATTCATTATTAATTAGTATATATTCTATATTTTCTGTGCTATATATTTTATATAAACTTTTTTTCCTCCAGATGATAACACTACTTCTGTTCCGTCTATACCTGTTTCATATATTCCACTAATTGGAGCATCTACAAATTCCTCTAAGAAATCACATTTTAAATCTTGTAAATTTTCTTCTATATAATTTTCTAAATCTTTTTCTATAGCATTTTTGTCTATAGATGTATTATTAGAAACATCAAATGTACGAATTCCTTTGCCCACATTAGTTAAATCTACTGTTACAGATACAGTTTCATTATAGTATCTATATAACATTGCAATAACACTATTTACTGAAACTGTTCTGTTTTTTTCTGTTGTATTTAATCTACTATAAAAATTAGTTCTATCAGTATAATAAAGTACATATTCTGCTGTTGATTTTAGTTTTGCAATCATAGAAAATGTAACAGTTAATGCAATTATAAATACAAATACTGCAAATGCAATTTTTAAAGCGTCTACTGCGTTTTCCATATTCTATCTCCTGTACTCTTTTATTTAGCTTTTTCTTTTTTATTAAACTGTTGGTGTTGATGTTGTTGGTGTTGAAATTACTATGTAATCTATATATCCTGCTTCTGACTTTACGGAATCAGGTCCAGCTATAACACTTCCTTTGTTTGTAATATCCGTTGTACCACTATAATGAACTGATACAGTATATGATGTTGTAGAATTAAGGCTTCCTGCTGATGTAATGTCTGTTATTGGAGTACAAACTTGAACTTGGTGCTCATCATCTACTGCATTGCTTGCGTTTACTTCTCCTATCAATCCTCTTATTTCTGAACCTTTCTTTGTTCCTTCATATGCTGTGAACTTGCTATTAAATGCTTGTATTTTTTGACTTTGTATTCCTGATGTTCCTGTTGATGTTATGTCTCTTCCTGAATTTATTAATATTATTCCTATACTTATTAATAATATTGATATTAATATTGCTCCTGCTATAATTAAAGCTTTTGACGCATTCTCCATAATTTTACCTCCTAATCATTTGTTTTTAACTATTTTTAGTTTACATTTATTTCATATATGTAACCTGGTTCTGTTGTCGTGTCCTTAGGGACTGTAGAAGGACAATAAACAAGTGTAACTTCATAATTTTTTGTAGCAGTTAAAGAAGTAGGAAGTGTAAGCTTTACCTGATGTTCTGAATCTGTTGCATTACTTGCATTTACTTCTCCTGCTAATCCAGCTAGTTCTGATCCTTTTTTTGTTCCTTCGTATGCTGTAAACTTACTATTAAAAGCTTGTATTTTTTGACTTTGTACTCCTGATGTTCCTGTTGATGTTATATCCCTTCCTGAGTTTATTAATATTATTCCTATGCTTATTAATAGTATTGATATTAATATTGCTCCTGCTATAATTAAAGCCTTTGACGCATTCTCCATAATTTTTTCCTCCTTTGAATATTAATTTATTTTTCTTTAGTGATATACACTAAATATTAAAAACTATTTTAAGATAATTCTTCAAATGTAATTCTTGATATTTTTCCTGTTTTTTTATGATACTCTATGCTCGTACATTTAAATTTTATTGAATTAAAATTTTTTACAAATTCTGTTATATTATTATTATATATTTCTTCCATAGGATATGTTTTATCTATAGTTGTCATTTTTAAATCTATTTTTATGCTATTTTCATCATTGTTTATGTAATATTTTCTTTCATCTTTTTGTATATTATTTTTTTCATTTTTATCTACAGCCTTACTAATTAAACTTGCAACATCGGTTCCTAGCACTTCTTTGTTTAAGAAAATTTCGAATTCTGCATTTTCTCTTTTTATTTCTTGTGACTGCATTTTCAAATTTATTAAAAATATACATGTCATACATATCATAATAAAAAATATAACTAATGGTATTAATAATGTACGTTTCATATTGGTCTCCCTTCTTTAATTATACTGTTTTTTATCACAATATGCAATATTTTTACTGCAAATTTGTAATTATTTAGGTATTATTCAACCTGTATTTTATTGAAAATAAATTTCTGTTACTAAACCATCATTTCCTGTTTTTATAAGATTTACTATATATTTATTGTCTTTATTTTCTTCCATTATTTTTATTTGTTGGGCTGAATCTCGGCTAATATCAGCTAAATTTGCACTAGCTATTCCTCTAACTATTACTTTTATATCAGTATTGTTTTTTTCATTATAATCTTTAACAAAATTAGCAAGTGATACTATTTCTTGAATTGTAATATCTTCTCTTCCTTCAAATTTAGTAAAATTTGAATTGAATTTTTGTATTTGAGTTGTTGATATTCTTAAAGCAATTTCTGTTCCTGCTTCTCTATAGTTCATAAAGATTAATATACCTATTGATATTACAAGCATTGCTATTAATATTCCACCTGCTATAAGCAAAGCTTTTGTTGCATTTTCCATAGCTTGTCTCCTTTACTTTATATTTGCCTGAAAACTATTGAATCTATTCTTCCATTTCCATTACTATCTTTCATTTCTTCGCAAGTAAAAATTGTCATCTTAAATTCTTTGCTATTATCTACACTTATAGATTTATCGTCTTTATCCAATACTGTTACATTTACCCAGTATTTTTCATCATCCTGGTTTCTTATATTATCATCGTTTGCTTTATTTACAACTGAGATTACATCAGTTCCATACATTCTTTTTTTGTTATATACTTCATAGCCTTTATTAAATTCTGCTATTTGTTTTGTTAATTCCTCTCTGGTTTGACTTCCAGCCCAATCTTGCATAGAGCCAGCTACATATACTAATATAGATAATAGCATTAGTGCAAGAAGAATTCCTCCTGCTATAATTAAAGCTTTTGATGCGTTTTCCATAGTTTTCTCCTTTACATCATTGTTGACATTGTACTAAATGTATTTGTCATGCTCAATAATCCTATTACTACCAATGGTACAATTAAATATCCTACAAATAATCCTACTAGTGGAGTAAATCCTATTACTTTTCCTATCATACCTTTTCTTTTTATTAATCTTTCATTTGATTCTTTTCTTTTTTCTTGATAATATTCTCTTTCATTGTCTAATTCATCAAATGCCTCATGAATTGGTATTTTTTCTACTGCTGACTGCAAGCCTTCTACAATACGTATCATTTGCTCGTCATTAATATCATTTTTTAACTCTTCTAAGGCTTCCCATGCTCCTGCTTCATAGTTATTAACACATCTTGTTATTGGCTCTCTAAAAATATTAGAATATCTTTCAAGCCATTCTAGTATCATTTCAACATTAACTCTTTCAATTTTCATAAGCATTAATATGATAGTTTGAAATTGCATTACTTCGTTTTCTATTTCTAGTTTTCTCATTATCTTTTGGAACATTAAAAGCCACTTAGGAGCATAATATCCAGCAAGTGCAAATACACATGCAAATAACCATTCTACCCATTTTAAATATTCTTTATTAACTACTTTTAATTTTTCTGAAATTCTTTCTGTTGCTGCATCTATTTCTTCGTCTGTAGCTTCTTCATAATATTCAGAGAATTTTATTTCTGCTCTTAGTTCTTCATCTGTTATTTTTTTATTTTTAAATTTGTCTAAGAAATAATTGTCCTGTTCTGTAAGTAAAATCGCTTCTCTTTCTTCTTTGTCTGTCATACCTCCTAGTATGTTATATTCAGATGTAGGATTTTCATATATAAAATCAATTGCTACATTATGTATTTGAATAAATATAAATAGTGAAGCAACAAATACTGCTATACATGTTGCAATTCTATTTATATAATATGCTTCCATTTTTTGCTTGCTTGCTGCATCTTTTAATAGATTAACGTCCTTTTTATATTCTTTTGTTCCTTTTTTTGGTATAAATAAATCTACAAATTTTTTTACTATTGGATTTTTATATATTTTCATTTGCCAGCAATTATTTGGATCTTTGTAATCATTATTTTTTGAACTATTGTCTTTAAGTTTTCTTGTTAACAAATAACATATAAATGTTGCTATAACTAATAATAATTGTGCTATGAAGCCCATTTTTCCATTATAAAAACTAGATGTGAATGAGAAATTGTTTACTGCCCAGCTTTTTAATGGCTGAATACATAGTATTGGTACTATTGCTATTACTGATAAACTTTGGAACACATAGTCTAATTTATCTCTCTTCAAAATCTCTAATTGCATTTCTTCTGTAATATTGTTTAGATTTTTTAGATATAATGATGCACCATTACTATCTGTTCTATCACCAAATTCTCTTGTTAAATATGAGATTCCTGCAAATTCTTTTAAATAACTATTTGGTGCTACATCATAGTATTTTTCTAATTCTATTTCTGGGTCATCTGATGTTAATATTTCGTATATTTTTTCTCCTTGTCTTGATATTTCTAGTTGATCTTTTTGTGATACATCATATATTGCTTCTTCAACCATATTGAATTCATGATAAGCATGTCTTATTTCTGCAAAAAATCCAATTTGTTGTTTTAATAGTTTTGTATCTATTTTATCTACCATTCCTGACATGATAGTTTCTATTAGGAATAGTTCAAATAGTAACAATATAGATAATAACAAGAAATCATTTTTTGTTAATAATATTATAAGTATTGTAAGTGGTATAATTATTAATATTGCATTAAATATTATTTTTGCTGTTTGTTTTCTTGTTAAGTATTCATCGTCAACATTTATAATTTCTAATCTTCTTCTTAGTTTAGTTACATATCTATTTAAGAATGGTATTCTAATAAAATAGATATATAATTTTTGATATATAATATCTGATGTAAATTTTTTCTCTTGAGTACCTGCTCTTAATTGTTTTATTCTTTTTACATCACTTTTGTTTAGCGTTTTTTGGATGATGAAATAAGCTATTAAAATAAATACAAATAGCCCACCACTTATTCCCATTATATAAAACACTACTTGGTTTGACATAGCCTAATTTCACCTCTTTTGTTCGTTTTGAAGCGAGGAATGTCCCTCATTTTTTAGATGGTCTTCCTCTTCTTTTTGTTTGTGTGCTTGATTGAACTGTTGCTGATACTGGAATTGCTTGTTTAGAACTTCCCCAATTTCTTTCTACGAATTTATCAAATTCCTCTAAATCTGATTCGTCCATATTGTTGCGCATTTCTTTTAAGTTATAGTCAGATATTTTGTTTGTTATAACATATTCATCATTTCTATATTCCAATATGTTTACATATTTGTATAGTTCTCTGTTTGTTACTTTAGAAAAATAATTTGTTGCATTATCCATGAATTTATCCATTTTTCCTTCTAAAGTTTTCTCTTTTCTGTGGTCATATGTATATTCATTTTTATCTTCTACTGGAATACACTCTGTTATTCTTTCTATATAACGTCTTCCTCTAAAGTCTTTTACTAAGTGTATATCAAAATTTAATACTTGAACAACTTGCTCTTCTGCTGTTTTTTCATCTGTGAATACACCAGATCTAAGCATTGAGTTACGAAGTGCTGTAACTAAATCTGGAAATGTTTTAGCATGGTGCGTAAATAATGTAAATTTTGATGCAACTTGGGCAGATTGAATCATCCAAGATGCAACTGGGTCTGTTGCAACCTCACCTATGATGTTAACACTACCGTCAGTTTTCTTTTGTACGTCCAAACAATCTTGTCCTGAAATTGTTTCTGTTTCTCTCATTGATAAGATGTTTCTTGTTGGATATATTTTTCTTAAGTGCAACTCAAATGCAGTTTCTGTAATACGAAGGTTCATTGTTTCGTATATGTTTTCTATCATTGCCATAAGCATTGTTGTTTTTCCGGCAACCTTGCTCACCTGTAAGTGATATAATTCTTGCTCCTTTTACTAAGAATTTTAATAAATCTATTGCATCTTCTTTTCCTGGTATTGTAACTATTTGTTCTAGTGTTGCTCTCTTTACGTCGAACTTTCTTACGAAGAATGCCCATGTTTCAGACATTGATGGACGAACTACAACTACACGAGAACCATCTTTCATTTCATTGATTTTATATCCGTTTGTATCTGATAATTGTCCTGGGTTATTATATTTGTATATGTTTTGACATACTCTCTTTAGTTCGCTTTCTTTACCAAATGAAAGGAAAGCTAAACGAATAGATTTACCTTGAAACATTATCCAAATACTATCACATGCTCTTGGAACTTTGTATTCTGTAATTTGTTTTAAATAATCTCCATCTGTTTGTGCAACTTGGCTTAA
>CANRGU010000046.1 GCA_947630255.1 uncultured Clostridia bacterium
TATCACATGAATGAAGGACATTCATCTTTCTTGGTATTAGAATTAATTAAAAACGTAATGGAAGAAAAAAAGGTGTCATTTAATATAGCAAAAGATATTGTTACAGCTAAAACAGTATTTACAACACATACACCAGTACCTGCAGGAAATGATATATTTCCAACAACATTAGTAGAAAAATATTTTAAAGATTTTTGGAAGAAACTAGGAATTTCTAAAGAGGAATTTTTAGGATTAGGAATGAAACCAAAAGAAGAAAATAAAACAACTTTTAATATGGGAATACTTGCTTTAAAAGTAGCAGGAAAAAAGAACGGAGTAAGTAAACTTCATGGAGCAGTTTCAAGAGAACTATTTGGTGAGGTTTGGCCAGAAATTGCACCAAATGAATCTCCAATTACATATGTAACAAATGGAATACATACTTGCACATGGCTTGCACCAAATTTAAAAGAATTATACAATAAATATTTAGTACCATTTTGGCAAGATAAAATACATATAAACGAAACATGGGAAAAAATAAATAGTATTCCAGATAAAGAATTATGGAATGCACATCAAGTAAGAAAAGAAAAATTATTAAATTTAGTTAGAGAAAATGTAACAAGTAGATTAAGAAGATATGGATTACATTATGACGAAATAAAAGAGATTACATCAAAACTTAATCCTAATGCACTAACAATAGGCTTTGCAAGAAGATTTGCCACATACAAAAGAGCAACTTTAATTTTTAAAGATTTAGAAAGAATAACACAAATATTAAATGATGAATCAAGACCAGTGCAATTAATATTTGCAGGAAAAGCCCATCCTAAAGATATAGAAGGACAAAATTTAATAAAAAGAATTCATGAAATATCTA
This sequence comes from uncultured Clostridia bacterium, assembly GCA_947630255.1. Lineage (GTDB taxonomy): Bacteria > Bacillota > Clostridia > TANB77 > CAG-508 > CAG-452. The sequence goes on from CANRGU010000046.1 coordinate 869, forward strand.
TGATGCCACAATTTAAAGGAAAAATATTCTTACTTGAAGGGTATGACATGGTAATGGCAAGACATCTTATTTCTGGAGTAGATGTATGGCTTAATAATCCAAGAAGACCAATGGAAGCATCTGGAACCAGTGGAGAAAAGGCATCAGTAAATGGTGTTGTAAACTTTAGTATTTTAGATGGTTGGTGGGCAGAAGGATACAACCAAAAAAATGGTTGGGCAATTGGAACAAACGCAGAATATTATTCTTATGAGGAGCAAGATAAAGCGGATAGTGATAGCATATACACAATTTTAGAGAATAAAATTATACCAGCATATTATAATAAAAAAGACGGAATTTCCGAAGAGTGGATCGAATACATGAAAAATTCTATAATATCAACAGGTGGAAACTACAGCATGGCAAGAATGATTACACAATATACAAATGATTTATATATACCTTTATGCAATTTAACTAATAAGTATTTTAATAATTTAGAATTAGTTACTGAATACAATAAAATAAAAGATGGATTGTATGCAAATTGGGAAGATATAGAAATTACACAAAATAATAACCTTGATGATATATCAATGGATGCTGGAAAGAATATAGAAGTATCTTGTAATGTAAAATTACCGAATATTAATGCAGAAAATATTGAAGCACAAGTATATTATGGAAAAATATTAGACAGTGGCACAATAGAAAATATAAGCATTATTCCAATGAATTTAGTAAATAGCAATGACGAAGAAAAAATTTATACATATAATGCTAAAATTGAATTAAAAACAGGTGGAAATTATGGATACACATTTAGAGTAATGCCAAAACATGAAATGTTATTAGACAGCGCTAATTTAAATTTAATAAAATGGATAACCAAATAGTTAATCATAAATATTAAAAATAGAGGGATGAATAAGTTATGAGAAAAACAAAAATAGTATGTACTTTAGGACCTGCAACAGACAGTAAAGAAGTATTAGAAGAATTAATGAATGCAGGTATGAATGTAGCCAGAATTAATTTTTCACATGGAAATTATCAAGATCAAGAAGAAAGAATCAATTTATTTAAATCTGTAAGAGATAAATTAGGATTGCCTATACCACTTTTACTAGATACACAAGGACCTGAAATAAGAATAGGAAAGTTTAAAGAGCCACAAGTGTTTTTAGAAAATGGAAAAACATTTACTTTACTAAACAACGACGAACTAGGCGATGAAACAAAAGTATCTATAACTTATAAAAATTTATACAATGATGTTGAGTTAGGTAAAACTATTTTAATAAATGATGGAACTATAGAATTAAGAGTAAAAGAAATAATAGGAAAAGATATAGTTTGTGAAATAATACATGGTGGATATTTAACAAACAGAAAGAGTATAAATGTACCAGATTTAATATTAAACTTGCCAAGTATAACACAAAAAGATATAGACGATATTAAATACGGTATAAAAGCAGGATTTGATTATATTGCTGCATCTTTTGTTAGAAAGCCTGAAGATGTAATAGCAATAAAACAGGTTCTAAAAGAAAATAATGGGGAACATATAAAAGTCATTTCAAAAATAGAAAATAGAGAAGGAATAAATAATTTTGATGAAATTTTAAAAGTTTCAGATGGAATTATGGTAGCAAGAGGAGATTTAGGTGTAGAAATTCCAATGGAAGAAGTGCCAATTTATCAAAAGCAATTTATTAAAAAAACTTATACACAAGGAAAACCAGTTATAACAGCAACTCAAATGTTAGAGTCAATGATAATAAATTCTAGACCAACAAGAGCAGAAGTAAGCGATATAGCAAATGCTATATACGATGGAAGTAGCGCAATAATGCTTTCACGGAGAAACAGCAACAGGAAATTATCCAGTAGAATGTGTTAAAGTAATGAATAAAGTTGCTATAGCAATAGAAAATTCTTTAAAATACTGGAAAAGATTTAAGCACAGAGAATATAATTTAGAAGAATTAGATTATAATTTTAATATGAATTATTCAGTATGTATGTTAGCAACAAATGTAAATGCAAAAGCAATAATTGCATATACCGATACAGGAGATACATCAAGAATATTATCTAGCTTTGGCCCAGAATGCTCAGTATTTGCAATAACAGAAAATGAAATAACTTATAGACAATTAGGCCTATGTTGGAATATTATACCAAAACTATTTAACCATCAGGAAAGTATTGATAAATTAGTTCGTGTTGGAATAGACACGTTAAAAAAAGAAGAATTTTTAGAAAAAGGAGATACTGTTGTAATAGCAGGAGGAGCAAAGGCTGTTGCAGATTTATCAGATAGCGAGGCATCTGCAAATACTTCAATGGGAGGAATTGTTAAAATATAAATAAAATTCATAGTATAAAATAATAGGTTATCTATCACAAAAGGTAACCTATTATTTTTTATAGTAACACATGAACATTTCAATATATTGTGTCATAAAATGTAGTATATACAGAAAAAAGGAGGAAAATTTAATGTATAGAAGTTGTATGCAAAGAAGATCTTGTTCTTCATGTAATTGTCAATGCAGTCATAACCAATGCAATAACAAAGATGAAGACATTATAGATGATACTTGTGAATGTGTGCAAAATGTTATGGATACAAGTGATTCATGTGAATGTGGATTTGATGAGGAAAATAATGTATTTCCAACTAATCCTATGTATGCGCAAAGCTATGTACCATGGCAAACAATGGACAAAACTTTTATTCCAAGTGTAGGACTAAAAATGGGAACAATTTTTCCAGAACTTGTTAGCCCATATATGCCTGGACAGTCAATGGAAGAAATAGAATATATTAGAAAAACAAATAAAATAGGAGAGGGGTGTAACAAATAATGGACAATGATAAATGTGAATGTATGGAACGAAAACACAATGAAGATAAATGCGAAAGAGACATGAGAAGACAGGAAATGATTGACCAAATAAAAAGTTTAGATTTTGCAATTATAGAACTTGGACTATATTTGGATACACATCCTGAAGACAAAAGAGCATTGTGTATGCACAGAGAATACTGTAAACAAGTAAAAGATTTAAAAGACAAATATCAAAAAGTGTATGGACCACTAACTATATTCTATCCATGCAACAAATGGAGATGGCTAGAAGAGCCATGGCCATGGGAAAGGGGGAATTATTAATGTGGACCTATAATAAGGTATTAGAATATCCAATAAATATAAAATGTCCAAATCCAAGACTTGCAAAATTTATAATATCACAATATGGAGGACCTGATGGAGAACTTGCAGCATCACTTAGATATTTATCACAAAGATTTGGAATGCCAGATCAAAAATCAAAAGCTATATTAAATGATATAGGAACAGAAGAACTTGCTCACTTAGAAATGGTAGGAACTATAGTTCATCAATTAACAGATGGAGTAGATGCTAAAACATTAGAAGAAGCAGGACTAGGAGCATATTACACAGATCATGGTGTAGGAGTATACCCTCAAGCAGCAGCAGGATGGCCATGGAATGCAGCCACAATAGCTGTAAAAGGTGACCCAATTGCAGACTTACAAGAAGACTTAGCAGCAGAACAAAAAGCAAGAGCAACTTATGAAAAACTAATAGACTTATGCAAAGATGACCAAGATGTTATCGATCCACTTCGTTTCTTAAGAGAAAGGGAAGTAGTTCACTTCCAAAGATTTGGAGAAGCACTTCGTGGAGTACAAGATAAACTTGCAGAAAAGAAATTTTATATGAACAATAACAATATGAATTGTAGATAAATAAAAATCTTCGGCTATTTAAATAACCGAAGATTTTTTTACATTATACTTCTAATTTTTTCAATAATCATATTTAAAGCAACAATATTTTGTCCACCCTCTGGAACAATTATATCTGCAAATTTTTTACTAGGTTCTACAAATTGTTCATGCATAGGTTTTACAGTTGTGCAATATTGTGTAACTACAGAATTTAAAGTACGACCCCTTTCCTCAACGTCTCTTAATAGTCTTCTTATAAATCTAATATCTGCATCAGTATCAACAAATATTTTTATATCCATCATATCTCTTAACTCTTTATTTTCGAAGATTAATATTCCATCTAAAATAATAACCTTTTTAGGAACAACTTCTACTGTTTCCTTTTCTCTTTTATGTTCAACAAAAGAGTATTCAGGTCTATAAATAGTTTCACCATTTTTTAATTTTTTTAGATGTTCTATTAATAAACTAGTTTCAATAGAATCAGGATGATCATAATTAAGTTTAGCCCTTTCTTCAAAAGGAAGATCAGGATGATCTTTGTAATAATAATCATGTGAAATCATTGTTATATCTTTATTAAATTCTTTTCTTATGTTTTCTGCAAGGGTACTTTTCCCGAGAACCAGTACCACCAGCAATACCTATTATAATAGGATTTAGGCTCATTTAATTTACCCCCAAATAAAAAATTCTCATATATATTTTAAAATAATATTCATATAAATGCAAGAAAAACTGACAAAATAAGATAAATAATTAACTTGCAAATATATTTAAATAGAAATATAATAAAACAAAGTAGGTGTTAATATGATATTAATAGGAAAAGTAAAAACAGGTTTAGGTGAAGGTAGTTTCTGGATGAAAAAGGCAGAAGAAGCATTTGAAAAAAAAATAGGATTAAAAATGTTTAATGGTACTTTAAATATTGAACTCGATAAAGATTTTATATTAGAAGGAAAAATGGATATTATGAGTAAAGACGAATATGGAGGAACGCAAAATATATTCATAAAAGAATGTAATATACTAGGACATAAATCATATATAATAAGGACAGATAAGAATGTGTCAGAAAATAGAGACCATCCATTAAATATATTGGAGATAATTTCTGATGTTAATTTTAGAAAAGAATATAATCTTAAGGACGGAGATGAAATTAAAATCTTAATAAAATAAAAGGTATGTTAAATTTCTAAATCATTTATTGTCATATCTTTAGTACCGATATACACATCTCTATTTCCATCTAAAGTATGGCATTTAATAATTGTATAGTTACTATATTGATATATCATACTTCCACCATCTTTATACATATCTGCTTTTATTTTTCCATCTTTTCCATCTTGATTTGCCTTTGAAATGATTTCTTCCATTGTTATTTTATTTTCTAATAATGCTTCCTTTAAAGAATAGTCTTTACCATCAATTCTGATATTCACACTTCCATCATACGCATATATAGTGTAATCATACTTATTTGTTTCTGATTTATCTAATATAGCATAAACTTTATTATAGCCATTAACTGATTGTCCTTCTTGAAAAAGTATCTCAAAATCTTCAACTGATTTCGCTTGTAAATCTACTGATGAATCATATTTTTTCCATCTAAATACTGTTAATACAATAACTATTAAAATAGCAAAAATTATTAGAAATATTTTTACACCTTTCTTCATAACATACCTCCGAAAATATAAATTACTATTTATCTGATTAAAGTATAACAAAAGAGCAAGCGATTGTAAATACTTTCATCTGATCATACAAATTGTAATTTATTTTATTAGTTTTATTGCAAAACGTCATGTTGCTTTTTTATTTTTTTGTTCTAAATTTTTTTTAATAGCATATATATATTAAAGGACAAGTTATGTGCAAGGAGAAAATATGCTAATTTCTAATATAATTCAATATTTCCCAGAAGAAATAAATCAAATTATAGAAAACTATTTTAAAGAAGATACAGAAGAAAAGGAAAAAACCATAGAAGAAATACATTTAAGAGCAAATAGACCATTAATATTAAAATTCAATAAAAAAGAAATAATTTTAAGAACTATTGTCACACAAGAAATGATTTTGCAAACTCTGCAAAAAATTTGTGATAACTCTATATACTCTTTTCAAAATCAAATACGTGAAGGATTTATTACAATAAAAGGTGGACACAGAGTAGGTATCACAGGAAACTGTGTAATAGAGCAAAACAAAGTATCAAATATTAATTATATTTCAAGCATTAATTTTAGAATAGCAAAAGAAATAAAAGGATGTAGCAATAGACTACTTAAATATGTATTAGATTTAGAAAATAATAATATTTATACTACTCTTATTGTTTCGCCACCAGGAGTTGGAAAAACAACAATTCTAAGAGATTTAATAAGAAAAATAAGTACAGGAATAGAAAAATTAAATTTTAATGGAATAAATGTTGGACTAGTTGATGAAAGAGGAGAATTAGCTGCAATGTATAAAGGTATTCCCCAGAACGATGTAGGTTTAAGAACAGATGTACTTGATAATATACCAAAAGCAATTGGAATGAGAATGCTTATAAGGTCTATGGCGCCAAAAGTAATTTCTGCAGATGAAATAGGAAACGAAAATGAGATAGAAGCTATAAATTATGCTGTATGTTCAGGTATAAAAGGAATATTTACTGCACATGGTGGAAGTCTTGAAGAAATATCAATTAATCCTACTTTAAAAACATTGCTTAATTTGCATATTTTTGAAAGAATAATATTTTTGAGCGATGTAAAAAGAAAAGCAGATATTAAAACTGTTTATAATTTAAATAGAAAAAATTCAGAATATTCAGTTATGGAGTAGATGGAGGGAAGTATGTTAGTAATTAAAATTGCAATTTACTCATTTATATTTTTATCATCATCACTAATAGGAATATTAATTTCAAGAAAATACGTAAATAGAGTAAATGAGCTTCGAGAATTTAAAAATGCCTTAAATATTTTTAAAACAAAAATAAGATACACATATGAAACTTTGCCAGATATTTTTATGCAGATATCACAAAGTGTAAGTCCGAGTATATCCAAAGTGTTTAAAAATGCAGCAGAAAAGATGAGCATTTGTGAAGCAGGCAAGGCATGGACTTTAGCATTAAGAATAGAAGATTTAAATATAAATGAAGAAGATATAAGTATATTAGAAAACTTAAGCAAATTGCTTGGAAAAACAGATTTAGAGGGACAATTAAATCAAATAGAAATGACGTCAGATTTTTTAGATAAACAAATAAGACAGGCAGATATGCAAAAAGAAAAAAGCGAAAAAATGTATAGAACACTTGGAATGATTATGGGAATGGTAATTGTAATAATACTTATATAAAGGAGTTTAAATATGAACATAGATTTATTATTTAAAATAGCTGCAATAGGAATATTGGTTGCAGTTTTGCATCAAGTTTTAGTAAGAGCAGGCAGAGAAGATCAAGCAATGATGACAACACTTGCAGGTTTAATAATTGTACTCACAATGGTTATAAAAGAAATAAGCACACTATTTAATACAGTAAGAACTATATTTGGATTATAAAAAAAGGGTGAAATTTAAATTGGATATAGTAAAAATAATAGGAGTAGGATTAGTTGCGCTGATACTAATTATTATATTAAAACAATACAAACCTGAATTTGCTGTATACGCATCAATAATCGCAGGAATAATTATATTAATTATGCTAATGGACAAGTTAGCAGCAATAGTTAATCTTTTAACTAATCTTACAAATAAAACAGGAACAGGAAGTAGTTTTTTAAAAATATTATTAAAAATCACAGGTATCGCAATACTTACAGAATTTGCAGTAAGCATATGCAAAGACTCAGGGGAAAATGCTATAGCAAGTAAAATTGACTTAGGCGGAAAAATAATAATTATTAGTGTATCAATTCCAATAGTTACAGCATTATTGGAATTAATTATAAGTATATTACCATAAACAATAATTTAATCAGGGAGAACAAATGATAAAAAGAATAACAATATTTTTTATTTTAATAAATTTAATGTTCTTGTCAACTACTTATGCAACTGATGAAATTATTTCATCACAGATGGAAGCACTAAATCTATCATCTTTTATAAAAGAGGGAGAAAGTTATACAAAAGACGTATTTCCAGAAGTAAATTTAAATGATTTTTTGAATTCATCAATAAAAGGAGAAATTGACAACAAAGGAATATACAAAGGAATTTTATCATTATTTGGAGATGAAATAGCATCAAGTATTTCTCTTTTAGGAAGTATTTTGATAATCATTATAATACATAGCTTACTAAAAAATTTTACTGATAATTTAAACAACAAAGAAGGAATAGGGCAGATAGCTTATTATGTAGAATACATTTTAATTGTCACATTAGTAATGGTCAACTTTTCTAAAATAATAGCTATGATAAAAGAGTCAATTTCAAATTTGGTGGGGTTTGTAAATTCGCTAGTTCCAATTTTACTTGCGCTGATGTCTGCAACGCGGAAGTGTAGCATCTGTTGCTTTAATACAACCATTAATAATTTTCGCAGTTGTATTTATAGCAAATACAATAACTTTATTTATATTGCCGATTACATTAATTGCAACAGCTTTAGGAATAATTTCAAATTTATCTGATAAAGTACAAATCGGAAAGCTATCTAAATTTTTAAAATCCAGCATTACGTGGATATTAGGCATGGTAATCACTATTTTTGTAAGCATATTATCATTAGAGGGAGGCTTAACAAGTAGTGTAGATGGACTTACTGTTAAAGGAATAAAAGCAGCATCTGGGTTTATTCCGGTAGTAGGAAAAGCTTTAGGTGAATCAGTAGATATGGTACTCGGTTCAACAGCACTACTTAAAAACTCTATTGGAATAGTTGGCATGTTTGTAATAATTGGGATATGTGTAATGCCAATTGTAAAACTAACAATTTTAACAGTTACATATCACTTTGCCTCTGCAATATGCGAACCATTAGCAGATAAAAAAATAATATCATTATTAGAACAAATGGGTGGAACATTTAAGGTACTACTGGGGATTATGTTTTTTGTTGCAGTTCTGCTTATTATTGGACTAGCCATGTGCTTAAAAATATCTAATAGTGGAATGATGTATAGGTAGGTGAAAAATTGGTTGCGTTTATAAATTCTTGGGCAAAAGGTATAATTTTGGCGGTAATAATATCTACTTTAATAGAAATCATCCTGCCAGAAGGAAATAATAAAAAATATGTAAAAACAATTATAGGAATATACATATTGTTTGTAATTGTTTCTCCGATATTTTCAAAAATATCAAATA
>CANRGU010000047.1 GCA_947630255.1 uncultured Clostridia bacterium
TTTTTACTTGATATAGGAATTCTTGCATCTAATATTTCTATAACTACATCTATTAATTTTATGTCTTCAATTATTTGTTTTTTAGTTTTAAGCATGTGTCCTGGGTACCAATTTATATTTGTCTTGCTATTATTCATCTAGTTTTCTCCTTAAAATTTATTTTATATTTTAATTATTTTTTGTCTTAATTAATTTTTCTGCATCTATTTTAATATTCATTTTGTTAAAATTAATTTTTTTGATTTGATATTTTTTACAACTTCAATACATTTTTTCATTGGATTATTTGTACATAAAGCTTCCCAACCACTAATTCCTACCATTATTATTAATGGTAAAATTTGTATAACATATCTTGAATTACATTCCCATATAATTAAAAATAGTGCTAGCATTAAAATAATATATTTACTTACCATTTGAATATCTTCTGATGATTGCTTTCTATATAGTGATCCTATAATTATTCCTAATAGTATCACAAACCAATATACATTTGTATATATATCGAATATTCTATATAGTTTTCCTTCCATAGTGAATATATCTTGAAATGTACTTTGCTTTATTGGGTTTCTTCCCAAATAATCCGAAACTGCAAATGTATTATTAGTCCATGTTCTAACAACCTTAGTATATAGCAAATGTCTTGCTGTTCCATATATTCCACGCTTACTTATTCTTTCTTTTATAACATTTATATTTGCATTCTTTTTCTCTTCATAAGTTGGAAAACTGGTTGTATACTGAACATCTTTCTCTTTATATCCGCCTGTGGTATTTAAAGCCATCATTATATGATGAGTATATGGGAATTTAAATCTATTATAATCTTCTTTAGAAATATCTAAAACATGATCTATTACCTTGTTAATTATTGTTAAACAAATTATTGAAATACATGCTATTATTAATAATCTTTTAATAAAATCCTTAAATTTACTGTTAAAAAATATATCAATTACAATAGCAAATAAAGCAAAAATTACAGTTGCTTTAAATAAAAATCCTATAACAGATATTACAGATAAGGCAATAAGATAAATTAATTTTTTACTATCTTTATATTGTAAATACAAAAATATTATTAAAGGAATAATAAATAATGCAATTGTATCTGAATAAAGTATTGCAACATATCCGTGATATTGGTAGACACATTACCATAAAAATAGTCATTAATAATGCGAATTTTTCTCCTTTAACTTTTTTTGCAATTAAATAGTAAAGAAAAATTGAACCACTTATTAATATAGCGTTTAAAACAATTGAACAATATAAATAATTTCTACTTGACATTGTTCCAACTATAAGATTGATTATTTTATAAAAAACACTTAAACTAACGCCTAATAGTAAATTATTAGAATACATTATATAATATTCAATTCCTTCAAATGTACCGTTTTCAGCATAACCGATTGCTGTATTTTGTATGCAACCATAATCCCATGAAAAATTGACAGCCAAATTAAACCCTAAAATAATTAAAATAAAAAAATTAATGACTTGTATAACTAGAACTGTTATTTTCAATATTTTGTTATTATTACATTTATATAATTTTTTTATTAAAAAATATATAGGAACACAGCAAAAAAGAATTATAGGTATATACCATAAATTATTAGGTTCTAATTTTAAAACATTCAATATTAAAACATATATAAAAAATATGGCAAATACAAAATTAATAATCGCAGTAATATTTTTTTTCATACTTTTTTCCTTTAAAATTTGTATTGGTTTCTGTCTGCTCTTTCATCATATTGTCTGTCATAGTCTTTATTTTTATAAAACCAGTCTGTCTTTTTATTTGTTGCAGCTCCTGTTCTATCTTTGTTTAAAAATATGTCCATGACTGTTAAAAATGGTATTAATACACCTAAAAATGATATGAATAAATTTACATAATCTGTTGCAATAGGTTGTCCGTTTATTATGTTTGTTATTCCGTTATATAGATCCGTTCCAAAATAGAATCCATATGCTACAAAATATGCTAACGCCCCAAATATATTTCTTTTTATAATAAATATCATACAGATTAATGTAACAAACAATAAAATTACCTCTACTGAAAAATTTAAAGGTGCTATTGGAAAACTTTCGCTAACAGATGAAGCTATAGTTATGGCTACTCTAAACAACCAAAACATTGCTCCAAACATTGTTATTAAATAACTAAATACACTTGTCATATGTGTTCATCTCCTTAAAATTATTATTAAATATATTCTACCACAAACATTTTTATATTACTACATCTCTTTTTAACAATTTATTGTTGATGATCCCTAGTCCTATAAATTTATTGTGATTGTATATTCTATACACATCATCTTTAAGCTCATAAGTTAGTTGTACCCCATTTAAAAATAACTCTAATTTTTTATCATTTAAATTTATTTGCAGTTTATCTAAAAATATTTTTTCTATAGTAATTAATTTCTCTTCAATATTTTTATAATCTAAGTTTTCTAAAGAAATTGCGTTTTCTATTGAAAATGTATCTACCTTTGTTCTTTTAAGGTCTTTCATGCACCCAATTGTTCCTAGCTTTTTTGCTATATCTTCACAAAGTGTTCTTATATATGTGCCTTTAGAGCATTCTACTTCAAATGTTATTTCGCTGTTTTGATATTTTTTTAATTTTATATCATATATTTCTATTTCTCTTGGCTTTATATCTACTTTTTTTCCTTCTCTTGCATATTCATAAAGTTTTTTTCCATTTACTTTTATTGCAGAATATATGGGTGGTGTTTGATTTTGCCTTCCTATTAAATTTTCAAATATTTCTTCTATTTTATCTTTTTCGAATGTTTTTAAATTTTTATCCTCTTGTATAATATTTCCATCTACATCTCCTGTATCTGTTTTCTTGCCTAAAATAATTGTTGCAATATATGTTTTTTTGTGTTCTACTAAATATTTGGAAATTTTTGTTGCTGTGCCAATTAAAATTTGCAAAACACCGGTAGCATTAGGGTCTAGCGTACCGGTGTGTCCTACTTTTTTAGTATTTAATTTTTTTCTTACTACATTTACTACATCATGTGAAGTAAATCCTTTTGGTTTGTTTATTAATAATAGCCCATCCATTTTTTACCTCAAATATTTTTTACATTCTTCTACTATTTTTGCTTTTGCTTGTTCAAATGGAAGATTTATATTTCCTCCTGCTGCCCTTACATGTCCTCCACCGCCAAACATTAAGCATATATCAGATACATTAACATATTCATTAGATCTAAGTGAAATTTTATAACCATTCTCAGTCTCTCTTAAGAATATTGAAACTTCTACTCCTTCAACATCTCTTCCCATTTCTACAATTCCATCATGATCGTTGCTTTCAGCTCCTACTTTTTGTTCATCTGCTTTTGTTATATATGTAAATGTTAATTTTCCATCTTCTAAAAATTCAAGTCTATTCATAGCTATTTGCATAAGTTCAAATCTTGTTTTTGAAATTGTTTGTAATACTTTTTTGTATACATCTGAAACATTCACACCTCTATTTAAAAGCTCTGCTACAAATTCAAATGTTTCTGCTGTAACTCCCTTATATTTAAAGCCACCTGTATCAGTTATTATTCCTGTAAGAAGGCATGTTCCTATGTCTTTATCTATAATTACTCCTAATGCTTCTAAAATAATTACTAATATTTGTGCACATGCTGGAGCTGTAGGGTTTACAAAATTATAGTCTGCAAACATTGTATTTGAACTATGATGATCTATTGATATTTTAGTATTTGCATCTTCAAAATACTTTGCAAATCCATTTAATCTTTTTACATCGCCTGAATCTAAAGCTATTGCTAAATCATAAATTTCAGTTCTTCCTTCTTTTTTTATTTCATTACAATTTGGTAAGAAATCAAATGTTCTAGAATGTTCTGGCATAATCACATCTACGTCTTTTCCTAGTTGCTTTAAGCCCGCATATAATGCCAAACTACTACCAATTGCATCGCCATCTGGCATTTCATGCGTAAGTATTACAATGTCTTTGGCTTTTTTTATTTCTTCTATCATATTATCTAAAGTCATACTAATCTCCTTTTAGTTATCTTCTGGTTTAATATCTTTCATAACCTCTTTTAATATAGCGTCTATTTTTTGTCCATATTGCATTGAGTCATCTAATTCAAAAATTAATTCTGGGGTAACTCTTAGATTTACCTTTTCAGCTATTCTGCTTCTAATAAAACCAGAAGAAGATTTTAAACCTGCTAGTGTTTGTTTTACATTTTTAGAATTAAGAATGCTCACATAAACTTTAGCATATCTTAAATCTGGTGTAATTTTAACAGATGTTACACTAACAATTCCTGTTACATTTGAATTAGTAACCTCATAATTAATTATATTACTGATCTCTCTTTTTAATTCTTCATTTATTCGATTAAGACGGTTATTTCCGTTTTGTTTTTTCATTCTATCTCCTTCCGCAAAAAGTTGTCTTATTCTTTAAAACTAATCAAAAACGAGTATTGCTAGGCAAATTGAAGTAAAAAACCGGATGTATTCTCGTGCCCAATCTATATTATAAAGCGAAGCAAAATTAGTATATTGCTAGGAAAACAAATAAAAATTTTTGAAACTATACGCTGTATGTTGAAAAAATTTTTATGAAGTTTGACAACGCAAGATGCTGATTTTCATTCGCTTTACTCTACTGTTTTACTTGTTCCATTATATAAGCCTCTATAATGTCTCCCTCTTTAATATCATTATAGTTTTCAATTTGAATTCCACACTCATATCCTGATGCTACTTCTTTTGCATCGTCTTTCATTCTCTTTAATGATATTAACTTACCATCATGTATTACCACATTGTCTCTTAATACTCTTACTCCTGCGTTTCTTGCAACTTTTCCATTTGTTACATAGCATCCTGCTATTGTACCAACATCAGAAATTTTAAATGTTTGTCTTACTTCTGCATTACCAATAATTACTTCTTTATAAACAGGGTCAAGCATTCCTTTCATTGCGGCTTCTACATCTTCTATTGCATTATATATTACAGAATATAGTTTTATTTCAACATCCGATTTTTCTGCCATATCTTTTGCTATTGGCTGTGGTCTTACATTGAATCCTATAATTATAGCGTTTGAAACATTTGCAAGTGTAACATCACTTTCTGTTATTGCACCTACATTTGCATGAATTACTTTAACTTTTACTTCATCGTTAGATAATTTTTCTAAAGATTGTTTTACAGCTTCAACAGATCCTTGAACATCTGCTTTTACTATAATATTTAGTTCTTTTAAGTTTCCTTTTTCTATTTGGCTGAATAAATCATCTAATGTAACCTTTTTATTGCTATTTAAGGCTTTATCCCTTGCTTGACGTTTTCTTCTTTCCATCAAGTGTTTAGCTGTTTTTTCGTCTTTTACTTCATAGAAAGTATCTCCAGCTTCTGGAACTTCTGTAAGTCCTGTTATTTCTACTGGTGTTGATGGTCCTGCTTTTTTAACTTTTTGTCCTTTATCATTTGTCATTGTTCTTATTCTACCTATAACAGAACCTACTAATATTGTATCTCCAATATCTAATGTACCACGTTGTACAAGCATTGTAGCTACTGGTCCTTTTGCTTTATCTAATTTTGCTTCTATAACTACACCTTTTGCTTGTTTATTAGGATTTGCTTTTAGCTCTTTCATGTCAGCTACTAATAATACCATTTCTAGCAAATTATCTATATTTATTCTTTTCTTTGCTGAAATTGGGACGAATATTGTGTCTCCTCCCCATTCTTCAGGAACCAAATCATATTCCGTAAGTTCTTGTTTTACTTTATCTGGATTTGCTCCTTCTACATCTATTTTATTTATTGCAACAATTATTGGTATTCCTGCAGCTTTTGCATGGTTTATAGCTTCTACTGTTTGTGGCATTACTCCATCATTTGCTGCAACTACAAGTATTGCTATATCTGTTATTTGAGCTCCTCTTGCCCTCATTGCTGTAAATGCTTCATGTCCTGGTGTATCTAAAAATGTAATTTCACGTCCATTGACTTCAACTTTATATGCACCTATTGCTTGTGTAATTCCACCTGCTTCACCTGCTATGACGTTTGTCTCCCTTACTGCATCTAAAAGGGATGTTTTTCCATGATCTACGTGTCCCATAACAACAATTACTGGTGGTCTTGGTTTTAATTCTTCTTCCTTGTCTTCACTATCATCAAATAAAATGTCTTCATCTGTAACTACTTCTTTTTTATGAGCAGTTACACCAAATTCTTGGGCAATTAAAAATGCTGTATCGAAATCCACTTCATTATTTATTGTTGCCAAAATTCCATATCCTAATAATTTTTTTATAATTTCACTACTTGTCTTTTTTAGCTCTGTGCTTAAATCTTTTACTGTAATTGTTTCTGGTATTGTAATATCTGTTAAGTCAAATATTTTTTGTTTTACTCTGTTTTCGTTTTGCTGTAATTTCTTTTTGCTTCTTCTTCCTCTTGTTGTTGTTAAATCATAATAGTCAAACATTGAACCTTCATCAAACATATTTGATAATCTATCTTCTTGTTTTAAATCTTTTAGTTTATGACTACTTATTTCCTCATATTCATTTCTTCTAGATTTTGCAGACCTTTTATTTGTTCTCTCTTCATATTTATTATTATTTTTTTGTTTATCAATAGATTTATTTGAATACTCTCTTACACTTTCTTTCTCAACAATATCTGATGCCATGATATTCTTAATGTTTTTTTCAATTCCTTTTTCATCAAGGGGTCTTCTTCCAAAATTTGATTGTCCTCCTTGACCATTTCTATTGAAAGGTCTATTATTTTGCCCATTTCTATTAAATTGTCTATTTCCATTGTTTTGAAAATCTCTATTAAATTGTCTGTTAGAGTTATTGTAATTATTATATGGTCTATTATTATATCCCTCTTTATTAAATGACCTATTATTATTGTTATATGACCTTGTTTGGTTAGTATTGTTGTTTTTTCTTTCAGTATGAATTTGTGGTGAATTGTTTTGTACTGTTTCTTGTGTTTCAGATTTTTTAACTTCTTCTTTTTGAGTTTTTTCAACTTTAGGTTCAGCTTTAAGTTCAGTTTTAGGTTCAACTTTAGGTTTTTCTGGAGTCGTTTTCTTTCCAAATAATTCACTAACAGTAAGTGGTTTGTTAGGCTTATTTCTATAAACTATGTTATAGTCTGTTTTTCTTTCTCTTTCTATAAATCCTACATCCCTGTTTTGTTTTTTTTCTGTTTTACTTGCTTCTTTTACTTTTTCGTTTTCGTCAGATACTATTACTGCTCTTCTTATTATTACTGGTCCTTCTTTTTTATCTTTTACTTCTTTTTTTATTCCTGAAAACTTTGCCTCGATTTTTTTAGCATCCTCTTCATCTACACTACTCATGTGTGATTTTACATTTAAACCTAATTCTAAAGCTTTATCTACAACTTCTTTACTATTTACTCCTATTTTTTTTGCTATTTCATGTAATTTAATTTTTCCCAACAATATCACCTCCATTATAATTGATTTTACTATTAAGCTCTTTGTTTTTTCTACTTATCAATAATTACACCCCTTAAATTTTTATAAATTTCTTCACCTATTTTAATTTCAAAAACTTTGTTTAATCTTTTTGATTTTATTAATTTATCTAAACAATTTATATCATCACATATATATGCGCCTCTTCCAGGCAACTTTCCGGTTTTATCTATTGAAATAATACCTTCTTTATTCATAACAATTCTAATAAGATCTTTTTTGTCTTTTTTTTGATTACATCCCATACATGTTCTTTGTACGATCTTTTTCATATTATTCATTTCCTTCTACCGTTTCTTCTTTGCTTAATGTATTAGATTCATTCTCTTGTTTTTCTAACAATTCTCTAAATTGAGATTCACTTTTTATATCTATTTTCCAGTTTGTTAGTTTTGCAGCTAACCTTACATTTTGTCCTGCTTTTCCTATTGCTAATGATAATTGATCATCTGGAACTATAACTTGTGCAAACTTTTCTTTTTCTTTTATATCTACTGCCATAACTTGTGCTGGAAGTAGTGCTGCTGAAATAAATATTGATGGATCTTCATTCCATTCTATAACATCTATTTTTTCACCCTTTAATTCATTAATTATGTTTTGAATTCTTATACCTTTTTGACCTACGCATGAACCTACTGGATCTATGTTTTCATTTGTAGAGTATACAGCTACTTTACTTCTAGAGCCTGCATCTCTTGATACACTTTTTATTTCTATTAGTCCTTCATATATTTCAGGTATTTCAAATTCAAATAATTTTCTTACAAAATCAGGATGACTTCTTGAAACTAATACTTGTGGTACTCCTTTTATTCCTTTTTCTACACTAACAACATAAGCTCTTATTTTATCATTTACTTTATAGTTTTCAGTAGGTATTTGATCTTTTACAAGCATTATACCTTCCAATTTTCCTAAATCTAATACTACTGTGCCACCATCTGCTTTTTGTACTATTCCAGAAACTATTTCACCTTTTCTATCATTATATTCTGAAAAAACCATATTTCTTTCTGCTTCTCTAATTTTTTGTACTATAACTTGTTTTGCAGTTTGAGCAGCAATTCTTCCAAAATCTCTAGGAATAATTTCAAATTCTACTGTATCTCCGATTTTTGCTTCTTTGTTTTCTTTTTTTGCTTCTTCTAAACTTATTTGTAGCATTTCGTCTTCTACTTCTTCTACTACTTCTTTTACAGAATAAACTTTTATATCTCCTGTTTCAGCATCCATTGTTACTTTTACATTTTCAGCAGAATCAAAATTTCTTTTATATGCTGTAACTAATGCAGTTTCTAATGATTCTAATAAATATTCTTTGTTTATTCCTCTTTCTTTTTCTAATTCTTCAATAGCTGTTATTAGTTCTTTAGTTTCAATTGATTTCATTTTTTTATCATCCTTTCTTTTACCAGTTATATACTGTTTTTATTTGTGATATATTTTTTCTATCTATTTTTATTTCTTTAGTATTTAAAATAGTTATATAATCATTATCGAAATTTTTTAATATCCCTTTATATTGCTTTTGTCCATCTATTGGTTTAAATAATTTTATTTGAACTTCTTTTTCTATATTATCTTTTAAATGTTTTTCTTTTCTCAGTACTCTTTCAACACCTGGAGATGAAACTTCTAAAAAATACTGTTCTTTGATGTAATCTTCTTTATCCAGAATTTCATTTATGCTGTTGCTTACTTTTTCGCAGTCATTTAAGTCTATTCCGTTTTTAGAATCTATATATATTCTTAAAAAATAGTCTTTGCCTTCTTTTACATATTCAACGTCGTAGAGTTCATATCCCAAATCATTAATTGGTTTTAATATTAATTTTTCAATTTTCTCTTCAATATTTGCCACTAAATTTCCCCTTTTCAAAACTGAAGAGTGGGATTTGTTCCCACTCTTCTAGTTATTTTTTCAATTGCTTTAATATTAT
>CANRGU010000048.1 GCA_947630255.1 uncultured Clostridia bacterium
ACACTCGGAGAACAATTTAATTATGTAATAAATAATCCTATGAGATATGCTAAAATATTAATAAAGCACACAATAGACAATTTTGATAACTTGAAAAGTTTAAGTTTTTTGAATGCACCAATGTTTTTTACAAAAACTTATTATAAGGCATTTATAGTAATTTTAGCTTATTTATTATTTATAAGTGTAACAGATTCAAGTAAGCACTTATCAGCTAAAACTAGAGTAGTTTTTATGCTGTCATTTTTTGTGGTTTTTGCTATGACAAGTACATCAATGTATTTATCATATACACCAGTTGGTGCAAGCTTTATAAATGGATATCAAAAACGATATCTTTTCCCAATACTATTACTGCTATTTATGAGTTTATCTATTAAAAAGTTTGAACTAAAAAATAAATTTAAATATTCAGATTTATACATATGTTATCCATCAGCTATTTTCTTAATTATATCTATGGTTGATGTAATACTTAGTATCTAGCAAGGAGGTTTGATAATGGACAAGTTAGTCTTAATAGACGGAAATAGTATTATAAACAGAGCATTTTATGGAATAATGGGAAATAAAATGCTAATGACAGAAGACCGGAACATATACAAATGCAGTATATGGATTTTTAAGCATATTATTTAAAATATTAGACGACATACAACCTAAATATTTAGCAGTAGCATTTGATTTAAAAGCACCTACAAAAAGACATGAGATGTACGATAAATATAAAGCAAATAGAAAAGGAATGCCAGATGAACTCGCAATGCAAATGCCAATCCTTAAAGATGTACTTAAGTCAATGAATATTTGCATAATAGAAAAAGAAGGATACGAAGCAGATGATATTTTAGGAACTCTTGCAAAATGGGGACAAGACCAAAACTTGGACGTTACTGTTTTAACAGGCGATAGAGATAGTTTTCAATTAATAGATAAAAATATAAAAGTAAGAATTCCAAGGACAAAAATGGGAAAAACAGAAACAGAAGATTATACAATAGAAAAAATCAAAGAAGAATATGGTCTGCAGCCTTTAGATTTAATAGAAGTAAAAGGTTTAATGGGTGATACATCTGATAATATACCAGGTGTTCCAGGAGTAGGAGAAAAAACAGCTTTAAATCTAATACAAGAATACAAAACCATTGATGGCGTATATGAAAACATAGATAAACAAAAAGGAAAATTAAAAGAAAAGCTAGAAGAAAATAAGGACCTTGCTTATTTATCGAGAACCTTAGGAACAATAGATATAAATGCACCTATAGAGAAGGACTTAACGTTATTAGAAAAAAGAGATTGGAACAACAAAGAAGTATTAGATATATTTAAAAAATTAAAGTTCAATAGATTTATAGATAGATTTAACCTTTTAAATTCAGAGACCATTTCAGGTGATGAAGAAACTACACCAATAATAAAAATTGAATATAAAACTAATTTAAGCAATGAAGACTTAGAAAAATTAAAAACAGAAATCATATCAAAAAAATCTATGTATTACTATCTAGAAAAGAATTCTTTTGTAATATATTCAGAAGATATGAATAAATCATGTTATATAGATAATTTAAATGATTTTAAAGAAATATTTGAAAATCAGAATATTTTAAAATGTGGATACAAGCAAAAAGAAGAATATATTTTATTATGGGAAAATAATATACAAGCTAAAAATTTAATGTTTGATGTTTCAATTGCAGGATATATATTAAATTCTAATATAAATAAATATACAATAGAATATTTAGCAACTGAATACTTAAAATTTGATATTGAGGAATATTTAGCAAAAGAAGGAATTGCATCAAAAAAAGAAAATCAAATAAACTTATTTGACACAATAGAAGTTCAAAATAATGATGTAGATAAAAATTATATATATGCATATTTAATATTTGAATTAGTTAAAGCTTTACGAGATAAGATGAATACTGAAAATAGTTTAAAATTATTTGAAGAGATAGAAATGCCACTTGTAGAAGTTTTAGCTAGCATGGAATACGAAGGAATATATGTTGACAAACAAGAACTTTTAGAATATGGAAAAGAATTGCAAGCAAAAATAGATATTTTAACTAAAGAAATATATGAACTAGCAGGAGAAGAATTTAATATAAATTCTACAAAACAGCTAGGAGAAATATTATTTGAAAAACTAAAATTAACAGCAGTGAAAAAAACTAAAACTGGTTATTCAACAGATGTAGATGTTTTAGAAAAAATAAAATATGAGCATCCAGTAATCGAAAAAATATTAGAATATAGGCAATTAGTTAAATTAAATTCTACTTATGTAGAAGGCTTAATTCCATATATAGATGAAAAAACGAATAGA
This sequence comes from uncultured Clostridia bacterium, assembly GCA_947630255.1. Lineage (GTDB taxonomy): Bacteria > Bacillota > Clostridia > TANB77 > CAG-508 > CAG-452. The sequence continues at coordinate 2,339 of CANRGU010000048.1, forward strand.
GTACACTCAAAATTCCATCAAACTGTTACAGCAACAGGAAGAATTAGTAGTACAGATCCTAATCTCCAAAATATACCTACTAGAGTGGAACTTGGTAAAAAATTAAGGAAGGTATTTAAGCCAAAAGAAGGTTCAATATATATTGATGCAGATTATTCACAAATAGAACTTCGAGTTTTAGCTCATATTTCGCAAGATAAGCATATGATAGAAGCATTCAATAATGATGAAGATATTCATGCACAAGCCGCTTCTAAAGTTTTAAACATACCAATTGAAGAAGTTACAAAAGAACAAAGAGCAAGTGCAAAAGCAGTAAATTTTGGAATAGTATATGGAATAAGTGATTTTGGACTTGGACAGCAACTTGGAATATCTAGAAAAAAAGCAAAAGAATATATAGAGCAATATTTAGATAAATATAGTGGTATAAAAAAATTTATGACCGATATAGTAGAACAAACAAAAGAAAGAGGCTTTGTAGAAACTCTTTATCATAGGAGAAGATATGTTCCAGAACTTAAATCAAACAACTATATGGTAAGACAGTTCGGAGGAAGAGTAGCAATGAATACACCTATACAGGGAACAGCTGCTGACATCATGAAAATTGCGATGATAAATGTTTATAACAAATTAAAAGAAAAAAATCTTAAATCTAAGGTAATTGTTCAAGTACATGATGAATTGTTAATTGAAACACCTCTAGAAGAAAAAGAAATTGTAAAGAATATATTGAAAACAGAAATGGAAAATGTAATAAAATTAGATGTACCTTTAAAGGCGGAAGTAGCAGAGGGATTTTCGTGGTACGACGCCAAATAAAACGAATGAAAAGCAGCTTAATAAAATAATGCAAAAGAAAAAAGATGAAAAAGGAGATAGCTTTGAAAAGATTAGCAAAAATTTTAGCAATTATAATTATAGTGTTACTACTTTATTATACATTATTTAAAGTGCTTAAAGTGGATGTAAAAATACTGAAAAAGATATATCCATTAAGATATAGCGAGCATGTAGAAAAATATTCTAATGAATATAATATAGATCCATATATGGTTTATGCAATAATAAAGGCAGAAAGTAATTTTAATGAAAATGCAAAATCTTCAAGCAATGCAATAGGGTTAATGCAAATAATGGAAAATACTGCAATAGAGACTGCAGATAAAATGAATTTACAAGTTACAGAAGAAGATTTGTTTAATCCGGAATTAAATATAAAGTTAGGACTAAAATATTTTACTAACTTATTAGATAAATATAATAATAATTATTATCTGGCTATTATTGCATACAATGCAGGAATTGGAAATGTAGATAAATGGATAGAGAATGGAATTATAAAAGAAGATGCTTCAGATATAGAAAATGTTCCATTTAAAGAGACTAATAATTATGTAAGAAAAATTTTAAGAGATTATGACATATATAAAGAATTATATAAATAAATTATTTATAAAAATTGTTGTTATAGTTTTTCTTTTGATATATAATTAAATAAAATTGAAGTTAGGAGTGAAGTATATGTCAATTTTAGTAACTGGAGGAGCAGGATATATAGGAAGTCATACCGTAGTTGAATTATTAAATAGAGGAGAAGACATAGTCATAGTAGACAATTTTATAAATAGTAAGCCTGCCGTTTTAGATAAAATAAAAAAAATTACAGGAAAAGATTTTAAATTTTACGAAGTTAATATTTTAGATGAGCAAAACCTAGAAAAAGTATTTAAAGAAAATAACATAGAATCTGTAATACATTTTGCAGGTTTAAAAGCTGTAGGGGAATCCGTTCAAAAACCAATAGAATATTATCATAATAATATTACAGGAACATTAGTATTATTAAAATTAATGAAAAAATATAATTGTAAAAGAATAGTATTTAGTTCATCTGCAACAGTATATGGAGATCCAGAAAAAGTTCCTTTAACAGAAGACTGCAAAACCGGAGGAACAACAAATCCTTATGGAACAACAAAATTATTTATTGAAAGAATACTTCAAGATTTATATGTAGCAGATAACGAATTTAGTATATCTATATTAAGATATTTTAATCCAATAGGAGCTCATGAAAGTGGATTAATAGGAGAAGATCCAAACGATATACCAAATAATCTAATGCCATACATAACTGGAGTAGCTTCTGGCAAATTAGAAATATTAAGCGTATTTGGAAATGATTATCCTACAAAAGATGGAACAGGAGTGAGAGATTACATACATGTTGTGGATTTAGCCAAAGGACATTTAAAAGCACTAGATAAAATAAGAAAAGAACCAGGAGTAAAAATATATAATTTAGGAACAGGAAATGGATATTCAGTATTAGATTTAGTAAATACCTTTGAAAGAGTAAATAATGTAAAGGTAAAATACAAAATAGCAGGTAGAAGACCAGGAGACATAGCAGAATGCTATGCAGACCCTTCAAAGGCAAAAAAAGAACTTGATTGGGCTTGTGAAAAAGGTATAGAAGAAATGTGTAGAGATTCTTGGAATTTTATAATTTCTAGCAAAAAATAAGAAGTTAAACGAAATTCGAGCAAAAGGATATAGACACCTATTTGCTCGAATTTTTGCATAATTTAATATTAAATATTATTTATTTTCTAATAATTCATTTTTCAAATTCCATAATTTTTGAGATAAATCTACATAGTATTTATGTGGATTTTTTATACGCCTAATTTCATTCCATAAAGTATCTAATTCCCTCTTTGCATTTTCTGCAATTTCATTTAGACTAGGTGAGTTATATACAAGTGTGCCTTTATCAAAAATTAATTCTTGTAAAGGCCTTACAGAATAATTTGTTAAAACTTTCTTTTTCCATGTTGAGTTAGGGTCAAATATAGAATATTTATCTTCTGGTATTTTTTCATCATAAAGAGTAATTACATCAGCTAATGCTTTATTAGTTTTTTTATCATAAAATCTATAAGTTTTTTTGAAACCAGGATTAGTTATTTTTATAGTGTTATTAGATACTTTTATTTTTGGTATAATCTTTCCGTCTTTTTCAATAGCAACTAATTTATAAACACCTCCAAATACGGGGTTACTTTTTGCAGTAATTAAATTTTCTCCAACACCAAATAAATCTATTTTAGCACCTTCATTTAATATTGAAGTAATTACATATTCATCTAAAGCATTTGTACCACATATTTTGCAGTCCTCAAAACCAGCTTCATCAAGAATTACTCGTATTTTTTTAGAAAGATAAGACAAATCTCCACTATCTAATCTTACTGCTTTTGGTCTATATCCATTTGGAACAAGTACTTCATTAAAAACTTTGATTGCATTTATAATTCCAGAATTCAATGTATCGTAAGTATCAATTAACAAAGTGCAGTCATTAGGATAAGTTTCAGCATAAGTTTTAAAGGCTTCATATTCAGAATCAAAAGCCTGTATAAAACTATGAGCCATTGTTCCACTTGCAGAAACATTCCATTCTTTTGCAGTTATTGTACATGAAGTTCCGAACGCATCCACCAATAATTGCAGCTCTTGCACCATATACGGCAGCATCTATACTATGTGCACGTCTTGCACCAAATTCCATTACAGGACGTCCATCTGCAGCATGTACTATTCTACTTGCTTTAGTTGCAATTAATGATTGATGATTAATCAAACAAAGTAGTGCTGTTTCTAATAATTGAGCTTGTATAATAGGTGCTTTAACTGTTATTAATGGTTCATTAGGAAATACTACAGTACCTTCTGGAATAGCCCAAATTGTTCCTGTAAATTTAAAGTTTTTTAAATAGTCTAAAAATTCATCTGAAAACATGTTTTTACTTTTTAAATAATTAATATCTTCATCATCAAAATTTAAATTCTTAACATATTCAATTATTTGTTCTAATCCAGCAAATATAACATAACCACCATTATCAGGTATTTCTCTAAAAAACACATCAAAATAGGTTTCTACATCTTTCATGTTCTTTGAAAAATATCCATTTGACATTGTAAATTCATAAAAATCTGTAACTAATTCTAATTTTCTTTTTTCCATGTTTTACTCTCCTTTTTTAGTTATTATATCACTGTTGTCAAGAAAAATTAAAATAGTTACAACTTAAAAATAAAAGAATCACTCTCTCTACTTTTCAATAGAGAGAGTGACCCATTTTTAATTATACCAAAAGACTACAGAAATATAATATTCTGGGTCTCTATAGGCATTGTGAAGATATGGAACCGTATCTCCATTAAATTGAATTCTCAAGATTTCATCAAAATTGAAATCTTGAAAGTTATAGACTGCATGAGGGCAGTCCTCACTGTCTTTTTTGAAAAATTGGAAACTTACTTGGTGGCTTGAGTTTTTGTTAGCTTCTTTGTTCAAATCAGCTAATTGCTTGTCAGTTAACCGTGCAAGAAATCCAATTTCAAAGTCCCCTTTTTCAGTTCCTGGGCTTGAAATCCGTATATTCTCTGGCAATCTATGAGAGATTGCTGGAAGAAAAGAATGCGGATTTGTTTTGGTATTGGTATTGATATTCATACAATACCCTCCTGTAAAGAATTAATGCATATAAACTATGCACTATAATTATTATACCATAGAATAAAATAACAGTCAATTTTCAAGAATAGAGATTGACATTGGAAAATTAGGATAATATAATTATATAGTTAAGTATATAACATTACAAAATAATTGACTTGTAAAGGAGGAAACAATGCTAAAATTAAAAAACATTACTAAAGAATATTTATCAGGTGATTCAAAGGTAGAAGCATTAAAGGGAATAAATATAGAGTTTAGAAAATCAGAATTTGTATCTATACTTGGACCTAGTGGCTGTGGTAAAACTACACTTTTAAATATAATAGGTGGATTAGATAGATACACAAGTGGTGATTTAAGTATAAATGGCAAATCTACTAAAGAATTTAAAGATAGAGACTGGGATGCTTACAGAAATCACTCTGTAGGATTCGTATTCCAAAATTATAATCTAATACCACATCAAACAGTTTTAGCAAATGTAGAACTTGCACTTACACTATCTGGAGTTTCAAAAAAAGAAAGAAGGCAAAGAGCAATAAAAGCTTTAGAGAGTGTTGGATTAAAAGATCAAATTAATAAAAAGCCAAATCAGATGTCTGGTGGGCAAATGCAAAGAGTTGCAATTGCAAGAGCTTTAGTAAATGATCCAGAGATAATTTTAGCAGATGAACCAACAGGTGCTCTTGATACAAAAACAAGTGTGCAAATAATGGAAATATTAAAAAGTATTTCTAAAGATAAGTTAATAATAATGGTAACACATAACCCGGAAATAGCAGAAAAATATTCAACTAGAATTATAAAGGTTTTAGATGGAAAAGTAATAGATGATAGTAATCCATATAAAGCAGAAAAAAATAAAAAAGAAGATGACAAAAAGAAGACTAAAAAACCATCTATGAGCTTTTTTACAGCGTTAAATTTAAGCTTAAATAATTTGATGACTAAAAAAGGAAGAACATTTTTAACATCATTTGCAGGAAGCATTGGTATTATTGGAATTGCTCTAATACTTGCAATATCAACTGGTGTTCAAAATTATATAAATAAAGTTGAAGAAGATACCCTATCATCATACCCAATTACAATAGAAGAACAAACGATAGATATGTCTAGCATGATGGAAAGTATGATGGGAGAAGCAAGTGATGATACATTAGTCCACGAAGAAGGAAGAGTGTATTCATCTGATATAATGGATGAAATGATATCTACACTTTCAAATAAGGTAACAAGTAATAATCTAAAAGAATTAAAAAGCTATTTAGAATCTAATAATAATACTATAACAGGATACACAAATGCAATAGATTATAGCTATAATTTAAATATTAACTTATATAAAGAAAATACAGATGATGGAATAGTAAGAGTTAATCCAAGTACTGTTATGAATGCAATGGGAATGGGAGAAATGATAGAAGCAAGTAACAATTCTTCTATGTCATCTGTTATGATGTCAAATACAGACGTATGGATAGAAATGTTAGATAATGAAGAACTATTACATTCACAATATAATCTTCTTGCAGGCTCTTGGCCAAAAAGTTATAATGAAGTGGTTTTAGTTGTAAACGAAAATGATGAACTTAGCGATTATACATTATATTCACTTGGTTTAAAAGATCAAGACGAACTAGAGAAAAAATTTAAAGCAATGCAAAAAGGCGAGTCAGTAGAAGAAACAGAACAAACATCATATAGTTATGATGACCTATTAGGATTATCATTTAAGTTAATTTTAAATTCTGACTATTATACTAAAGAAAATGGATTATGGCTTGATAAAGAAGATGACACTAACTATATGAAGAAAAAAATAAATGATGCAGAAAGCATTAAAGTTGTAGGAATAATAAAAAAGAATCCAGATACAGTTGCAGTATCAATGACTGAAGGAATAGGCTATACAAAGGCTTTAGAGGAATATGTAATAAACAAATCTAATGAATCAGAAATTGTAAAAGAACAAAAGGAAAAACCAGAAACAAATGTATTTTCAGGATTAGAATTTCCAACAGATGATGAAAAGAAAGTGTTTAACTATGATTCATTATCAGCAGAACAAAAGATGGCAATGGCAACTCTAAGTGCAGAAGAACTTTCTCAGATGATGACGGCATATACAGAAAATATGAATTCAAGTTATGAAAAGAACCTAGAAAAATTAGGAGCTATTGATTTAGATAATCCTGTTTCAATAAGAATTTATCCGAAAGATTTTGAATCTAAAGATGGAATTACAAAAGAAATAGAAAATTATAATCAAAAACAAAAAGATGACGGAAAAGAAGAAAATGTTATAAATTATACTGATGTTGTAGGCATAATGATGAAATCTGTAAATCAAATTATTAATATAATTAGTTACGTTTTAATAGCATTTGTTGCAATATCATTAGTAGTATCATCAATAATGATAGGAATAATAACTTATATTTCAGTACTTGAAAGAACAAAAGAAATAGGAATACTTCGTAGCATTGGTGCATCTAAAAAAGACATTTCTAGGGTATTCAATGCAGAAACTTTTATAGTAGGTTTAATAGCAGGGCTACTTGG
>CANRGU010000049.1 GCA_947630255.1 uncultured Clostridia bacterium
TTGTCATGCATTTTTCAATGTACTAAAAAATTTTAATTTTTTTCTATTTTTCTATTGACATTCATATAGTTAGTCTACTTAAAATCATTTACTTATTTTGCTTTTTCTAAAGTTTCTATAATTTTTTTGATATTCCTTAACTTGTTCTTTATGTTTTTCAGTATAGTTGTGCCATCTTTTTTTATATTTTTCTTTTCTTTCCTCATCACTTAATTTGCTCCAATAATTTTTACTATTACATTCTTTGGAACAATATATTTGACTTTTTCTTTTTGCATTAAATTTTTTGTTGCATACTGGGCATCTTTTTATTCCCATGTTTTTTTCTAAGAAATTTATCCAATCTATTATAATATTAGCATCTTCTTTTTCCTTTTCCGTACCATGCAATAATACCATTCCATAAAATATATTTATTTTTTGTTCAATTTCATTTATATTTATGATATATTCTTTTTTACTACCTTCCATATTTTCTCCTTTCCACCTACTGATTAAGAGTTAGTTGCTCTACTAACTGATTTAGTGGTGTTTTAATTTATTCTGATTTTTCTCTTGTATAAGGCTCATCGACTAAATCTCTACCTTCTACATATTTAAACTCATCACCAATTTTTATATTCTCATAAATTTCTTTTGTAACATAATAATTAGCAGTTTTCCATTCATTATCTTCAAATTTCTTTATATACACTATGTATCTATCTGGGTAACTATATGTAAATGGCATCATTATTGTATGTGTTGTTTTTCCATTAGTCGTAACGATAGGCATTATTCTAATTTCTGTATGAGCTTCTTTAAATTCCTTTTTATAAACTTCTCCATCAGTTATTTTTTGAGAGCAACCTGTTAATAATAATGCACATAGTAATATAATACACATTAAAGCAATTATTCTTAGTTTTTTCACCTTACATTACCTCCAAACTTCAAATTCTCTATTTCTATGTATAAATCTTTGCAATTCTCTTCTAAATCACTTATCATGCTACTTTGTGTTTCTGTAATTCTTTCCAAATCTTCTTTTTCTTTTTTTAATGCTTCATAATCTATTGCTAATGCCATGCTTTTAAAACATACTATTAATGCTAATATTACTAATATAACTATTATTACTGTTTGTATCTTAAAGTCTCTTTTTATTTCATCTGCTAACTTATTTCTTTGTCTTGTTACTTCTTCTAAACTTTTTATTTTCATTGTTTTTACCTCCTTCGTATTTTATGCGTAATCTTATAGCCTTTTCTATTTTTCTTACTAATGTTTTGCTTGTTAGAACAGTATCAGACTTTATATTTAAGTCATATCTTAATTTTCTTTCCGCTTCGCTACTTTGATCTATACTCATGTTACATAGATCAAATAGTCCAATTCTGTTATTATCAATTATTATTACCTTTCTCATTTCTTCTCCTTTTTTAAGAATATAATTGAATATACGATTTCTTAGTTTCTTTTCTTTCTATTTGTTCGATGCTTTATATTTATTCTGCTCATTTTGTATTTTCATCTCACTCTTTCTATTAGTTTAAAACTTGATAATCCATTATGATCTTCATCTTATCCCTCCACATTATCAAATTTCATTAATTGCTTGTTAAAATTAATCTTTACTGTTCCGCGTAGGTCCATTTCTTTGTTTAGCTACTGTTATTTCAACATTTATTATTCTATTTTTTACTTTTTCTTCGTCTTCAATATATAAAAATATTACATTGTCTGCATCTTGTTCTAGGCTTCCGCTTTCCCTTAAATCAGCAAGAAGCGGTCTTCTTCTCTTTTCTGTTTCTCTATTTAACTGACAAAGTGCAACAACTGGAATATCTAATTTTTTAGATAATAGTTTTAATCGTCTACTAATATCTGCTACTTCTTGTTCTCTTCCTGCAAATTTGTTTTTACTTTTTAGTAGTTGAAGATAATCTATTACTATTAATCCTAAATTTTTATTTTGTTTTAATTCATTAGTATTGCTTTCTATATCTTCGATTGTACTAACATTAGAATCTATTACCATTTTTATTTTTGAAAGTTCACTTGCTTTTTCGTTTATTTTTATAAAATTTTCTTCTGTTAGCCATCCCATTCTTAACACATGACTATCTATTTCCGCTTCTCTAGATATCATTCTGCTACCTAATTGTCTGTCCGACATCTCTAAACTTGCAAAGTATGTATATACTCCTTTTTTTGCAATATGTTCTGCCATTTGTAAAGCAAATGCTGTTTTTCCTACTCCTGGTCTCGCTGCTATTATTGTTAATTCTTGTTCATGTAACCCTTCTATAATTCTGTCTAATTCCAAATATCCTGTTTTATATCTTAAATCATCTCTTTTTTGATATTTGTTATCTATGTCCCTTAATGTTTCAAGCATAATATTTGACATTTCATTCATTGTTTTATTATTTGTTTTTAGACTCATGTATTTTTGAATTACTTCATTTTTTATTTCTGATTCATCTTTGTTAATATCCATTTCTTCTATATCTTCACATATTGATTTAGATATAGAAAATATTTTTCTTTTCATACTTAAATTCTTTAGTATCTTTATATATTTTTTAATGTTCCATGAATATACTAAATTATCAGTTATCTCTGTCATTTTCGTTAATAATTTTATTCCATCATACTTTTTATTTACTCCTAATTCTTTTACTGTCAAAATATCTATGGTCTCTTCTTTTTGCTTTAATTCTTTTATTAATTCAAATATTTTTGCATTCGTTTTGTAATAAAAATCTTTAACTTCTATCTGATCTATATATTTATGATTGTCTTGATTAACTAGAATTGATGCAATTATATTTTCTTCTGCTTCTTTTGAACTCAATACTTTATCCATTTGCAAATCTCCTTTCAAGCTCTTTGTACTCTTCAAAAGCATTTTCATTATTATTACATCTTTTTTGTATTGTTTCATTTAAATAACTTTCGAATTTAGTTCCAAACAAAGTTTCAGGTCTTAAGTATTTACTCATTACTTTATCGTTAATCCACTCATTTGTTTTTGTATCTATTACTTTGTAAAAATCTTGAATTGTAAAATTATCATTTAATCTTGCTTGAATTAATTTTTTTGTTTTCTGAGTTGTTGATTTAAAATTTTTAGAAGTTTTTTGATTTAAATATTCGATTATTCGACTATATATATTATTATTATATATATTATTAATATTTTTATTATTCTCTTTAACTTTTTTGCAAGTAGGGTCTTGACTTTTTTGATATGGGGTATCATCAATTTTGTCAATAGGTATATTTTGACTTTTTTGATATGGGGTATCATCAATTTTGTCAATAGGGTATTTACTAGAAATTGCTATAATTCTTTTGTCTATTTCTTTAGAATCTTTTTTATAAAATATTTGTACTTTTATATAATCTTTTTCTTTTAATTGCCTTATCCATCTTGAGATACTGTTTTTAGTCGTTTTATATAAATTTGCAAAGTATTCATTCCCTGCCCAACAAAATCCCTTTTCATTACATAAAGATGTTATTTCCCCATATAATAATTTTGCATTTGCACAAATTGTATCATCATATCTTATATTTGCTGGTATAACTGCAAAATAGTTAGGTTTTTCTTCATTATTGGTTTCCATTTTTTATTTCTCCTCTCTTGTATATTTGCTATATATAAGTTTTTCTTTATTCCAACTAGATCCATAAATACTTTTTAAATAATTTTCTGCTTTTAAATCATATTCTTTTGTTTTTAGCCCATTATCTTGTTCGTAATGGCAAGAATCACATGCAGTAAACATATTTTCCTCTATTCCTCTTCCTCCTGCACTTCTCGGTATAAAATGAGCATTTGCATTTCGTACAGGAACTAATTTGTTGCAAAAAATACATCTGTGCTTGTCCCTGTACCAAACAATTTCTTTTACATATTTTTGAATAGCTGTTGCCTTCGTTCTATTATGTTTTTTACATTTTATAACTTTAGCTTCTTTATAAGATTTATCTCTACAAACTTTACACTCTTGAACATCTATCTCTTTACTGTTTCTTTTGCAAAAATAATATTTTTTATACTTTTTACTTCTTATTCTTAAATATGTACAATTCATATTGACAATTCCTGCCTTTTTGCCTTATAATAAATATAGAATTTATACTTGTAAGTTTATACAAATTCTATTTTGAAGTTATTTAGTTTTGCGGACGAATAACTTCTTTTATTTTTTCTACAACAAAAACTGCTGGAGTTTTATTTAATTCTGCTTCTGTTAAAATGTCATCTACTTTGCTTAATTTCCTTGCTAGTTCTACATTTCTTGCATTTACTCTGTCGTATTCTGTTTTTCCTAATATCATGTTTTTCATCTCCTTTCCTTTACATTTTTTGGTATTTTTTATATAATATCCTCGAAAGTGAGGTTATTATTTATGAAACTTGATCATAATTGCGTTCGTGATTTATTATTATATTTAGAAGATAATCTAAAATATAACGATAAAATTAATATTAATAATTTAACTCTTAAAAATTACAATAAACAAACATTAATGTATACTGCTGATAGACTCATTGAAGCTGAATATATAAATCCCTTAATCTGCTGGAACTGTAATGAACAACATGTAATAATAGTAAAATCAATAACTTATCAAGGTCATCAATTTTTAGATACTATTCGTGATAAAAGTGTATGGGAAACTACTAAATCAAAAATATCTAAATTCACTTCTGTTTCTTTGCCTATTATTCAACAAGTAGCCTCAAATTATATTAAATCTAAACTTGGTCTTTAATTTTATTTAGATAACTTAATGCGTTCTCACATTCTGCATTGGTTATCTTTTTTATGTCTTTTATATCTAGTTCTAAAAATTCTTTTGAATCTATTAAAGGACATATCGATATATTTAAAATTTTATGTAATAAATTGGGTAACTCTATATATAGCAATCTATGTTTTTCTATCTCTAATTTCTGTGCTTCTTTATTTTCTTCCATACTTGTCCTCCTACTTCACTAATGCACATATAAACATACTGTCCCAAAACAGGATAAATGGTATATATGCAAATAATATTCTTCTTAATTTGTACTTAAATTGCTTTTTCATTTGCTATTCACTCCTCTCCTAAACTACTCTGTTTAGTTCTAAATTAATTTTTCGCTTTTGAAAGTCTATATCTAGTGTCTTACATTTTGCTTTTCTTTTAATAGGTTTAATTTGTAAGGTTTCTTGTGATAATTGCTTTTGTGTTTCTACAAATTCTCTTACATCTTTAGGGTCAAATCTTATGTCTCTACTTCCGAACATGAAAGCATTTCAAACCTTGCTTTATGAATTTGTATATTGTTCTATTATCTTTCACTTGGAAATATTCTTTTACTTGTTCTATTGTTAATAACCTTTCTTCCATTAGACCACCTCTTTTAAGAATTTATTAACAAAATAAACTTGTCCTTTCCCTGTAACTTTTGTAGTAGGTCTAACTATTGAACTTCCATTAGGCTTATTAACAACTGTTTTTTTAACTTCAAATAATCCTAATTCCATGGATTTTTGCGTTGGTAAATTCCAATTTTCGCCCTTTTGCTTGATTAAGTATCCTTCATTTCTCAATTTTTCAAACAACCTATTTTGACCAATGTCGTACCCATTTTGTTTTAAGATTTTCGAAAGTTCATTAATAAGAACACTATCTTTTGAAGTTTCTACACTATCTGCAAATAATACTTTTGGTTTTTGTTGTTCTAATTGTTCTGCTAATTCGGCAGCTTTCCTTAATGCTTCAGGTAATGTTTTTGGAATTTCAAACATCTCTCTTGTTTTCTTTTCTACCTCTATAAAATATCTTCTTATTTTTCTTCCTTGTTCGTTATTTTCTACCATAGCTATTTCTTTTGCTGTATCTAAGGTAAGTGCATATTCTGTAGTTGGTCTTCCTCCTTTTTCGTTTTTTTGCGAAAAACTTGTAAAATCAACATTTTCAACAAAACCATATTTACTTATTTTTTCTGAAATCCAATCAGTAAATTTTGTTTGAGTATCTTCTCCTCTTAATCCATAAAACAATTCTCTTGCATCAACTAACTGCTCTTGTCTATCGTTTTCATAAATTTTAATTAAACCATCTTGAAATATCTTCATATCATTCATTTGTTTCCGCCTCCTTTTTTGCATTGTAATATTAAAATTTTTATTTCTTAAAAACGAAGTTTTTATTTGTCAATAGTTTTTAAATTCTTTTTTTATCTTTTTTTATTTGCGTTTCGCAACTACAATATTAAAAAAAATATAATGGTATATCTGTTCTTTCTATTCCAATAAAGGAAGCAATTTTTTCAACTTCTAATATGTTAAAAACAGACTTGCCGTTAATTTTATTAGACAAAGCACTTAAAGACATTTTTAAATATTTTGCAAGTGTTTCATAATTTATTTTTTTTTGCCTTAATAACCCTTTTAATTCAACTAGTTCTCTATATTTTTGCATCTTTTCACTTTCCTCCTTTTTTTGCGTTTCGCAACTACATTATATAATAATAAAATTATTTGTCAATAGCTTTTTGCAAAAAAATATAATTTTTTTAGTTGCAAAACGAAAACTTTTATTGTACAATGTATTTGAGGCGATAGCATGAACGAAGAAATAATATTAGAAAAGTTCGCAGAAAGATTTTCAACTTTAATAAAAGGTAGTAGTATAGAAATTCCAAAACTTGCTGAAATGTTGGGAATAAAAAGTAAATCTACTATTTATAGATATATGAATGGGGAAATGGCTCCTAAAATTCCAACAGTTAAATATGCTTCTGAAATATTTAATGTTAGTCCTTTATGGCTTATGGGTTATGATGTTCCTATGGAAAGAAATATAAAAGAATCCAAAGAAATTAAATATTTTATGGCACCCGTGTATCGGTCGCATTTCAGCAGGACAACCTAACTGGGCAGAAGAATGTGTAGAAGGTCGTATTCCCATTGACCCAGCATTAATGAATATTATCAACCCAGAGGAATGTTTTTTTCTAATAGTAAATGGCGAAAGTATGAATAAAGAAATCAAGAACGGTGCTTATGCTTTAATTAGAAAAACTGATTTTGTAGAAAATGGAGACATTGCTGTAGTATTAGTTAATGGTAATGATGCTACACTTAAAAAATTTTCTAAACAAGGGGACTTAATAATATTAGAGCCTATGAGTGATGATCCTTCTTTTACTACACAAGTATACAATAAAGATACTGAAATAAAAGTAATTGGCAAATATATTGGTAAAATGGAGATGAAATAATGGCAGGAACAATGAGAAAAAGAGGAAAAAATAGTTATTATCTTGAATATATGTGCGAAGGAGAAAGATATGGTCAATCTGTTAAAGCAAACTCTCCAACGGAAGCCAAAAAAAAATTAGCTATTTTTGTTGCTGAAGTTGAAAAAGGAAAATATAAAAAAAATTATGGAATTACTTTTACGGAATTAGCACAAATGTTTTTAGATAAATATGCAAAGAATAATTTATCTGATACTACTATTATTAATTATAAATATCAGCTTAATAAAAATATTCTTCCTAATATTGGTCACTATAAAATAAATAGTCTTAAAAAGCTTCATATTCAAGATTTAGCAAATAAAGAATGTGATGAATATAATTTAGCATCTAAAACGATTAAAAACGATATGAAGCTAATTTCTGCAATTTTAGAGAAAGGAATTGAGTGGGAATTATTAAATATTAATGTTGCTCATAAAGTTGCTATTCCTAATAATAAAAATAAACCAAAAAAAGAACAAGAAATATATAATAATGAAGAAATAAAATTATTATTTGATGCTTTAAATAATAAAGCTGAAGAACCTTTTAAAACTATGGTATATATTTCCTTCTTCACCGGTGCAAGACGTGGCGAAGTTTTAGCACTACGTTGGAAAGATATAGATTTTCAAAACAATATTATTCATATACAGCAAAATAAAATAAGGACTATTAATGGTACGACTTTTAAAGAAACTAAAAATAAACGTTCAAGAGAATTTGTTGCTCCAGAAACATTGATGAAAAAACTAAAAGAATACTATTCAAATCAAAATAAAGAAGATTTATTATTCAATATATATCCTTCAACATATACTAGACAATGGACTAAATTTGTTAACGATAATCATTTAAAATATATTACTTTACATGATTTAAGACATACTAACGGTAGTATACTTGCTTCAAAAGGTGTAGATATAGTTACAATAGCGAAAAGACTTGGTCATCTCCCTGCTACTGCTTCTTCATATTATTTACATGCAGTTTCAGAGGAAGATAAAAATGCAAGTCAAAAACTTGATAATTTATTTTAATTTTTTTTATACTTAATTACGTCAAAATTACGTCAAAACATAAAAATCGGGTTTTAGCAAATCGCTAAAACCCTTTATTTTATTGGAGCGGGATGCGAGAATCGAACTCGCGCGACCAGGTCGGAAGCATGGCATTCTACCACTAAATTAATCCCGCATCTATTTAATATTTTAACATACATCAATATGTATTTTCAAGCAATTTATATAAGTTTAATTTAATAAAATACTATTTTTATTGATTATAATTTTAATCTATTGTATAATATTTTTGTGTCCGCCTTCCAAATAAGGAGGTGAAATTCTTGGACACAATCATTAAACTCATTGTACTTATTTTAATATACCTTATCCTTAAGTTGTTTTGAAATTTGTACATAGTAAAAGACTAGAGTTCGCACCTCTAGTCTTTTATAGTGTCATCTTAAACACAATATTAAACTCATTTTAGAACATAAGATACTCACACACACACATTAATTGCTTTCTCTTTATTTCTATTCTAATTATACACACTTTTGTTACTAAAATCAATACTTTTGTTACTTTTTTTTGCTCTTTTGTTACTTTTTTATATCATTTTGTATTCATTTTATTTAACTCTAGATTAATTATACCACTTTTTCTATTAAAATCAAATTTTATAATAGATTTTGATTTTTTATATTCCTTCTGCTTGCAATTTTCACACTCTTCCATATTTATTTCTTTTACAAAAATAATATTTTTCATATTGCTTGCTTCTTATTCTTGTAAGTTTAAAATTGCTGTTTCAAGAAAAACGGAATACCTTTAATAGTTATACAGGTCTTAGTAGGTCATGTCGAAGGAAGTAGTTTAACCAATGATACTTATACTCATGTATCTTTAGACTTCATGCAAGATGAGTTAAATAAGATAAATTAAGCTATTGCATACTTATTGCATACTTTTAATAAATAAAAAACCTTATAATTACTGATATTTCAGTATTTACAAGGTTTTGTTTATTTGGAGCAGGTAGTGGGAATCGAACCCACGTCATCAGCTTGGAAGGCTGAGGTTCTACCATTGA
>CANRGU010000050.1 GCA_947630255.1 uncultured Clostridia bacterium
ACTACTATTTTAACATTTTTTTGTACAAAACTAAAATCAACACGGATAAAAAGTGGCGTTTAAAAATAAAATTAAGTGTCTTTTTCCTTTTACAAAACAAAAATTGGAATAATTGCATTTTTGTGATATAATATATATTTAGGAGATAAAAAAATGAGTTATATAGAATTAAAAGATGTTGTAAAAGTATATAATGACGGAGCTGTAAAAGCAGCAGATGGAATTTCCTTTTCAGGAGAAAAAGGAGAAATAATAGTAGTTGTAGGGCCAAGTGGAGCAGGTAAAACTACAGTATTAAATTTAATTGGCGGAATGGATAGCGTAAGCAGTCGGAAAAATAATAGTTGATGGAAAAGATATAAGTAAATACAACGAAAGAAAGCTTACAACCTATAGAAGAAATGATATAGGATTTGTATTTCAATTTTATAATCTGATTCCAAATTTAACAGCAAAAGAAAATGTAGAACTTGCAAGCCAAATATGCAGGGACGCATTAGACCCAGAACAAGTGTTAAAGGATGTGGGATTAGAAAATAGAATGAATAATTTTCCGGGACAATTATCTGGTGGAGAGCAACAAAGAGTAGCAATAGCAAGAGCAATAGCAAAAAATCCAAAACTTCTTTTATGTGATGAGCCAACTGGAGCATTAGACTATAATACAGGAAAAGAAGTTCTAAAAGTATTACAAAATACAGCAAGAGAAAAAAATATAACAGTTATAATAATCACACATAACCAAGCAATAACACCTATGGCAGATAGAATTATAAAAATAAAAAATGGAAAAGTAAGTGAAAATAAGATAAATGAAAATCCGATTTCTATAGACCAAATAGAATGGTAGAATGCCAAAAGGAAGGAAAATGAGATGAAAAAGGCATATTTGAAAGATGTTGTAAGAGAAATTAAAAGAACAAGAAAAAGATTTATCTCAATTATTGCAATTGTAATGTTGGGGGTTTCTTTTTATGTTGGAATTAATACAGCAAGCCCTGATATGCTTGACACATATAACAAATACATGAACGACTATAACATGTTTGACCTAAATTTACTTTCAACAGTTGGTTTTAATGAGGATGATGTAGAAACAATAAAAAATATTAATAAATTGGATTATATTGAGCCTGCAAAATCAGTAAATGTTATTACAAAAAAGGAAGATAAAGAACAAGTTATAAATGTAATTTCTATGCCAAAAGAAATAACTGATGAAAAAATAAATAAAGTAGAACTAGTAGAAGGTACATATCCATCAAAAGAAAGTGAAATTGTTTTAGATAATAAACTATCAGCACAATATAAATTAGGCGATACAGTAGAGTTTATAAGTACTGATACTGACTTAAAAGATACTTTTAAAGAAACTAAATATACAGTTGTAGGATTTGCAAATTCTCCATTGTATATTGCTTTAACAAGAGGTAATACAACCCTTGGAAATGGAACGATTGAAGGATTTGCAGTAGTACTAGAAGACGCATTTTCAATGGAAGAGTATACTAACATATATGCTAGAGTAAATACAGAAAACAAAAATAGAACATCAAGTGAATATATAGATGAAATAGAAAACATACAAACAGAAATAGAAGAAAATACTAATAAACTTGCAGAAGATAAATACAATAAATTATACAACGAAGGAGAAGAAAAAATAAATGATGCAAAAAAAGAAGTACAAGATGCAAAAAATGAACTTCAAAACGCAGAAAATGAATTAAAAAAAGCAAGAGAAGATTTAAATTCTGCAGAAAATGAATTAAATAAGCAAAGGCAAAATTATAACAAACAAATCGCAGAATACGAAAATAAAATAAAGGAAGCGGAAACTGCTTTAAAAAACAATAAATCTTTACTAGATCAAAAGCAAAAAGATTTAGATGATGGATTAGAAAAACTAAATACAGAAGAGCAAAAATTATTACAAGCAGAGCAAGCAGTGCTAATTCAAGCAGGAGCAGAAGATTTAAATACATATTTAAAATATTTAGAGCAAATGTCAGCTCCACAGGACGCAATTGAAAATGTTAAGCAAATAATTAATGGAAAAAAAGAAATAGAAAAACAAAAATTAGTTTTTCAAACTTATCAAGATGAATTAAGTGCAGGGTTAACCGAATATCAAAAAGGTGTAGATGCCTTTAACTTGCAGAAGCAAGAATTAGAAAACTCTAAAACAGCCGGCGAAAAAGAATTAAAATCAGCTGAAAATAAAATAAAAAATGGATGGACAGAACTTGAGACAAATGAAAAAAATTTTCAAGAAGAAAAGCAAAAGGCTTTAGATGAAATAGCAGATGCAGAAAAAGAAATTGCAGACGCTGAAAAACAATTAGAAGATTTAAGTGTAAAAATATATGTACTTAACTTAGAAACAAATGAGGGATACAGTTCATATAAATCAGACTGCGAAAGCGTAGCAACAATAGGTAAGGTATTCCCTATAATATTCTTTTTAGTTGCAGCATTAGTATCACTTACTGCAATGACAAGAATGGTAGAAGAAAATAGAGGTAATATTGGAACATATAAATCACTTGGATATAACAGAGTAAAGGTTGCATATAAATATGTAATATATTCAGTTTCTGCAACCTTGATAGGTATAGTATTAGGAGCCTTTGTTGGTTCATATACACTTCCTTGGGTAATTGCAACAGCATATGGAATTTTGTATAACACAATGCCAACTGTTATAATGAGCATAAATATGGAATTTACTTTAACCGCAGGTGTAGCAGCATTTGCATCTACAACAATTGCTACAATGTTTGCATGTTACAAAATTTTAAGAGAAACACCAGCTAAGCTAATGAGACCAAAATCTCCAAAAGAAGGCAAAAAAATATTCCTCGAAAAAATTCCATTTATTTGGAAACATCTTTCTTTTACCAAAAAAATAACTGCAAGGAACGTATTTAGATATAAAAAACGTTTATTTATGACAGTAATAGGAATTGCAGGATGCACAGCCCTAATATTTACAGGATTTGGGCTAAAAGGTTCTATATCTTCAATTGTTAGCAAACAATACGGAGATATTAGAAAATATGACTTCGAAGTAACTTTAGAAAATGAATTAAATAATAATCAAATTGAAGAATTAAATAAATATATAGAAAATAATGTAACAGATTTAAATTACACATACTTAAAACAGCAAACAAATGAAGTAGAAGCAAATGGAGAAAGTCAAGATGTATACATATTAGGAATTAGTAATGAAGAAGAATTTAAAAATTTTGTTACATTACAAAACAGAAAAACAAGAAAAACAGTAAATTTAAGTGATGATGGCGTTGTAATTACAGAAAAGTTATCTAAATTATTAA
The DNA here is from genome assembly GCA_947630255.1 of uncultured Clostridia bacterium. Lineage (GTDB taxonomy): Bacteria > Bacillota > Clostridia > TANB77 > CAG-508 > CAG-452. Next base: position 3,342 of record CANRGU010000050.1, read on the forward strand.
ATGTTAATATAGGCGATGAAATAACAATAAAAATAGATGACGAAAAAACTAAAAATGTTAAAGTATCAGAAATAGTAGAAAACTATGTATATCATTATATTTACATGAATAAAACAGTATATGAAAATACTTTTGAAGAAAAATTGATTAATAATCATATTTATTTAAGTACAGATGAAGATCTAAATCAAGAAACAGAGGAACAAATTTCAGAATATCTATTAAAAAATGAAAATATAGGTCAAGTTTTTAGAGTTAGTAGTATTAGCGATGGCTTTGACGACATGATAAATAGCCTAAATATAGTAGTTATTGTATTAATAGTATGTGCAGCATTGCTTGCGCTTGTAGTTTTATACAATTTAAATAGTATAAACATAGAAGAAAGAAAAAGAGAGCTTGCAACAATTAAGCTACTTGGATTTTATAACAGAGAACTATCAAGCTATGTATTTAGAGAAAATATAATACTTACGATAATAGGAGCTATTTTAGGATTAATATTAGGAGTATATTTAAATTTCTTTGTAATATCAACTGCGGAAGTAGATATGGTTATGTTTGGAAGAGAAACATCAGTTATAAGCTATATATTGGCATTTTTAATGACAATAATATTTGCTACGCTAATTAATTTAATGATGAATAAGGAACTAAGAAAAATAGATATGATAGAAAGCCTAAAAGGTGTAGAATAAAAAATAAGATTTTGAGATTATTCTCAAAATCTTATTCATTACTAACATTTTCAATTTGAACATTTTCTTTAGCAGGTGCTTCTTTTTGAGAAGTAAATGAATTTGCAAGATAACCTGCAAAAAAACCTACTAAAAATACTATAATAATTAAAAAGGCAAATTTAATACTTTCTTGTTTTTCATATATTTCCTTATCATAAACCTTCATAATAACTCACTCCTTTTTAATTATTTAATATAAGTATATTATTATTATATATCATAATTAGAATTGTTTCAAGAATTTTATAAAATAAAATTCTATTTACAATTACATAAAAAAGATATATTATTAAACTAGTACAATAAGTCAAAGGAGACTAACAATGAAAAAATTAAGTTTATTATTTTATTATATTTTTTTCATAATATACGAAGAATTAGTGTTATCATGCTTATTGTTTAAAACATTTCCAACAAGTATATGGCTAATAGCGCTATTTTCTATACCAATAGCAATATTGCTTAATATTATTTCAAGCGTATTTAATGCTAAATTAAACAAAATTATAACATATGTAGTGACTTTATTCTTCATAATATTATTTGGTGCACAAATTGTATATTATAGCATGTATGAATCAATACTTTCATTTTATTCAATATTAAATGGCGGTCAAGTTACAGAATTTATGGATGTAATATTTGATATGATTTTAAGAAACTTGTATGGAATATTACTATTTGCTCTGCCACTTATTGCACTAATAATATTGCATATAATTAAAATTATTGATTTCGAAAAGAAAAGCCTAAAAGAAACGACAATAAAATTAGGAGTACTAGTAGCAGTACAAATTATAGCAATATTATGTGTAAACTATATTAATCCTAATGATATATATTCAAATAAAAATCTGTATTATAATACACATGCACCAAAATTGACAACAAAAAATATGGGATTTTTAACAGCAATGAGATTAGACTTTCAAAGATATATAACTGGATTCGAAGAAAATATTGCAATAGAAGTTTCAAACAATAATAAAGAGGAAGAACCAGGAGAAGAATATAATGCAGTAGATATAAATTTTGATAAATTGATAGAAGAAGAACAAAATAAAAATATAAAAGAAATGCACAAATATTTTGCAAATGAACAACCTACAAACAAGAATGAATATACAGGCATGTTTAAAGGCAAAAATTTAGTTGTATTTGTTGGAGAATCTTTTAGCTCACTTGCAATAAGAGAAGATTTAACACCAAACTTATATAAATTGTATAAAGAGGGATTTCAATTTGATAATTTTTATACACCAATATTTCCTGTAAGTACAGCAGATGGGGAGTACATAACAGACACATCACTTATTCCAAAAGAAGGGGTATGGAGTTTTAAAGAAATTGTAGGAAATTATATGCCATATTCGTATGCAAATGTATTTGAAGAATTAGGATATTCGTCAAATGCTTATCATAATCATACAGCAACATATTATGACAGAGATAAATACATATCAACTATGGGATATAATTCATATTTAGCTGTTGGAACAGGATTAGAAAAAAGAATGGATACAAGTAAATGGCCTAATAGTGACTACGAAATGATAGATGTAACAACAGATGATTATATAAACAATGATAAATTTTTAGCATATTACATGACAGTAAGTGGACATTTAAATTATACAAGAAGCGGAAATTGTATGGTATACAAAAATTGGGATGCAGTAAAAAATTTACCATATTCAGATAAAGCAAAAAGCTATTTAGCAGCAAATATTGAATTAGATAAAGCAATAGGAGAATTAATAAATAATCTTAGCGAGGCGGGAAAATTAGAAGATACAGTAATTGTTATTAGTGGGGACCATTATCCTTATGGATTAACACTAGATGAAATGAATGAATTATCAACTTATGAAAGAGATGATATATTCGAAAAATATCATGCGCCATTGCTTATTTGGAGTGGTAGCATGAAGGAGCCTATCAAAGTTAATAAAATAGGATCAAGCCTAGATGTTTTACCAACAGTTTTAAACTTATTTGGAGTAGAATATGATTCAAGATTATTAATAGGAAAAGATATTTTATCAGATGTAGAACCACTTGTCATATTTTCAGACAGAAGCTTTATAACTGATAAAGGAAGATACAATGCGATAACAGAAGAATTTATTCCAAATGAAGGCGTAGAAGTAGAAGAAGGATATGTTGAGAAAATAAATTCTATTATTTATAAAAAGTATCAAATGTCTAGATTAGTACTAGAAAATGATTATTATAGAAAAGTATTCAAAAAATAGAAAAGAAGGAGTAGCATGAAATCAAAATACGCAGACCTAAAATTAAATGAGGATATAAATAAAATAAAAGAAGCGGCAGAGTGCATAAAAGAAGGAAAGATAGTTCTATTTCCAACAGAAACAGTTTATGGAATTGGTGCCAATGCTTTAGATGAAAATGCTGTAAATAAAATTTTTATAGCAAAGGGAAGAGCATCGGATAATCCTTTGATAGTGCATATTAGCAATTTAGAAATGTTAAATAATTTAGTACAAGGAGTTGGAGAAATTGAGCAAAAATTAATAAATAATTTCTGGCCAGGACCTTTAACTATAATATTTAATAGAAAAGATTGCATACCAAATAATGTAACAGCAAAATTAAATACAGTTGGAATAAGAATGCCAAGTAACAAAATTGCAAAAAAACTGATAGAACTTGCAGGCTTGCCTATTGCAGCACCTAGCGCAAATATATCTGGAAAACCAAGTGGTACAAAAATAGAAGATATAATAGATGAATTAGACGGGAAAGTAGATTATATATTAGATGACGGAATGGTAGATATAGGGGTAGAATCTACCGTTGTAAGGGTAGTAGGAGAAAAAGTACATATATTGAGACCAGGAAAAATAACGGTTCAAGATATAGAGAATTTAGGTTTGCAAGTAGTTGTTGAAAAACAAGTTATGGAAGAATGCAGACCAAACGAAAAAGTAATGTCTCCAGGAATGAAATATAGACACTATGCACCAAATAGTAAATGTTTGCTTGTATATAGCAAAACGGAAAAAAAGTTAATAGATGAAATAAATAAACAAATACAAAACACAAAAAATGTACTAGTTTTAGCAAGAACAAGGCATTTAGATAAATATAACACGACAAATAAACTAGATATGGGAGACAGCTTAGAGGATATAAGTAAAAATATATTTACACTACTTAGAAAAGTAGATTCATATAATGCAGATTTAGTAATAATAGAAGGCGTGAAAAGAGAAGGTTTAGGGCTCGCAATAATGAATAGGTTAATTAGAGCATGCGAGCATAATTATATAGAGCTTGATTAAGAGCAGATTTCCAATGAGGAGTTTCCATCTTTTTTTATTAATTGAACATCAGACTCTAGAGAGACTACTGGGCGGAAACTATAACAGCTTATAGGACCGGCGTTCGGACGAGTAATACAAGTAACTAGCGGCAACTTTGCCCGAGTCTATATAGCGTACATCAAAACGAGCATAAGTTGATGTTGCATACACGCAACGCGAAGAAAGCCAGTATGTGTTAAAATTTGAACCAGTACTACTATCTTGTATAAATATATTTTGATATATTGGATTTATCCAGTTTTTTTCTGACATTGCTTTATCCCAATATGTTTGTATAACTTTTATTTTATTTTCTTCTGTGGGACTTGCAGGCATTTTTTCACTTTGGTTTATTGGATAGTCCTGTTCGCTTAAATTTAGTCCTGTTCCTTTAATACCATTTACCCATCCTGTTTTCTCTTTTTCAAATATTATTGGGTAGTAACTATTTTCTCCTATATAGTCATCTGATGCTCCTCCATATTTTCCTGTATCTACATTTGTATTAGTGTAATTTTTATAATCCCATCCTCCGTTTGCTTTATCTGTTTCCATTAAATTTTGTATATCTTCTATTTTTAAATTTTGTGCTGTGCCTTTTTGTGTTGAGTAAAGCGTTCTGCATACTTTATCTATTAAATATACTGCATTGTTATATCCATTATATCCCTTCAAATATATTTGAGATGTTGTTGGTTTTTCACTTATTAATCGTAGTTTTCCATCTTTTATATCTAATATTTGCCATTTTAAAGTATTTTCTTTTTCTATTGGATATTCTGTTCCATACTTTTTTCCTTTATAACCTGAATATTGAGTTAATTCATCATATAATTCACTTATCTCATTTGTTTTATCTTGACTTTCTGTTACATATTTTTCATAATTCACATAGTTACCTACTTTTAAGCCGGAGTCTTTTCCTTTATAAGTTATATTACCTTTTTCATCTTGTTCCCATTCAGCTGTTCCTCCAATTATTTGAATATCTGATGCTTCATCATTTTGGTTATCTGATGGTATGTCATTCATATAATCATCTATTGAATTATACCATGTTTCTTCTATTTTTATTCTGCCTGTAAGTAAATCTTCCTCTTGCTTTTGAGCTCTTTCTGTTTTTGTTTTTGCTTCTTTAGCTTTTTCGATTAATCCTCCGTTTAATGCAATACTTAATGTTACTCCTACTAATATTAGCATTACGATTATTGTGATTATTAGGGCTATTAATGTAATTCCTCTGTTTTTTAATTTTTCTTGATTCATATGTGTTTTTTTTCTCCTTCATTTGTTTTTTTGCTTTTCTGAACGGACTAATTTTAATCTTTTTTATTTTTTCCAAATTTTATCGTTTTTATGTCTATCTTAATTTATACATATATAATATATTGTCTTTTTTTCGCTGTCAATGTTTTTTGCTTTTTTTTGTAAATTAGATTTTATACCTTCTTTCTTTATCAACGCTTGATTAATATTGATTACTTTTATTCTAATAAGGAGCGTATATAGTCAATAACTTGACAAAAATCCTGAAAAAATGTATAATTAACAGGTATGGAAAAATTTAAGGAGAGAGATTTTTAATGGATAAATTAAAAAGAATTTCATTAGTGACTCTAGGAAGCATAATTTTATTAACAACAGCAACTTTTGCAAAAACAGGAACAGTAAATGCTCCAAGTGGTTTAGTATTAAGAGAAGAAAAATCAAAAACAAGTGATCCAATAACTACTGTTACTGATAATGCTAAAGTAGAAATATTAGAAGAAAGCGAAGAATGGTATAAAGTAAAATATAATAATAA
>CANRGU010000051.1 GCA_947630255.1 uncultured Clostridia bacterium
TTTTTTATAAGTTCTTCATATAGCATTTTCCAATTATCTACTAATATTATTGGTGCAATTAATATTCCTACTTTATATCCCGCTTCTTTTAGCTTGTTTATAGCTTTAATTCTATTATCTAATCTCGATGTTCCAAATTCTACTCTGTTTATTATTTCTTCTGGATTCATACTCATCCTTACAATTATTTTTCCATTATGATTTAAATTTAATATTGGGTCAACCATATCAAATTTAGTGGGAAATGTTAAATATCCTTTTTCAGATTTATTAAAGTTTTCAATAGTCCATTCTAAATTATTTGTAATTGTATTTTCTAATATTAGATCGCTGTTGCTACCTATTTCAAATGTTAAATCTTTATCACTTTGGTTTGCAACTTTTATTATCTTATCTAGCATTTCTTCTCTATTAACAAATAATCTCAAATATGCACATTTATTATAGTTGCAAACAAGATAGCAATACATACACATTGCTGTGCAACCTGATGATGTATATGGTACTAAAAAGTCGGATACTTTATGATTTGGAACGAATTTATGTGTTTTTCTAATTCCTATTATTATATTTTGCTTCATGTTTGCAAATTCTGAATTTTGTTTTTTTCTCATTTCTTCAATATTGTTATGATTTTCTATTGGAATTAATGTAACTCCTTGTTTTTCATAAGTGTCTAATAATCTTTTACCTAATTCGTATTCTCGAGATTTTGGTTCATAATATATTGCTTTTGGTATAAACATAAAAAAAATCACCTCATATTTAGGTTTGCCGTGTTTTAAAAAATTATTATATTTTTTATATAAATGAATAAAATTAACTTGAATATAAAATTAATCTTTTTGTTGGAGAAAGTTTATGTCTAATTTTTTTGCTGGTATTTTAATTGGTGCAGGTGCAATACTTCCTGGAATTAGTAGCCGGAGTTTTTTTGTGTTGCTTCGGTTTGTATGAGAAAATTATAGATAGCATTTTACATTTTTTTAATGATGTGAAAAATAATTTGAAGTTTATTTTGCCAATTGCTTTTGGTACTTTTATTGGGATTTTTATTTTTGGCAATCTACTCAAATTACTTTTCAATAAATTTTGTATGGAAACTTCTTTTATTTTTATTGGTTTAATTTTAGGTAGTATAAAGTTAGTGGTAAAACAATCTAATGTAAAAAAAATAACATTAATTCACATTCTTTTCATGCTTATTACTTTTTCTTTTAGTATTTATCTTGTTGCATTAGAAGATACTTTAAATATAACTTCATATATTAATTCTAATTCTTATTTAATTATTGCAGGTGCTTTAATGTCTGCTGGGATAGTTATTCCAGGTGTTAGCAAAACTGTAATACTTATGATGCTTGGTTTGTATCAAACATATTTATCTGCAGTTTCTACATTGAATTTATCTATTCTTTTGCCTATTGGGGTTGGTCTTATTATTGGTGGAACTTTATTTTTATTTTTAATTAATTTTTTATTTAAGTTTGTAAAATCGTATACTTATTTTGGAATTATTGGATTTATTCTTGGTTCTATATTTGTAATTTATCCTGGTTTTACATTTGATGTGCATGGACTTATTTCGATATTATTACTTATCATATCTTTTATAATTGGACTTATGCTCTCTAAATATGAAAAAAGCTAGATGTAAATCTAACTTTTTTTAATATTTTAGAATTATTCAAATTTGTCTACTACTTTTATGTTGCTTCCTCTTAAGAAATCAGGTGCTGACATTTTTTTTGCATTTTCTCCTTGCATTTCTAGAACTAGCAATATTTCTTCTTTTGCCATTATATATATACCTACTTTTTTATCTATATATAAAATAGTTCCTGGTTCTATTTCTGAAAACCTATATTCATAATCCTTAAACTCTTGAAATTTTTCTATGAATTTATCTACACTTATCGTATCTACTTTCCAAAACTTTATTTTTTTGCCATTAAGTGTGCTATATGCACCCATTACTGGATTTAAGCCTCTTACTAAATTTTTAATTTCTTTTGCTGTTTTATTCTCCCAGTCTATTTTTGCTATTTCTTTATTAAGCATTGGAGCTATAGTAAATTCATTTCCTTGTTTTTTTCTTGGTGCTGTTTGCTTTTCAATTTCTTCTAATGTTTTTACTAAAAGTTCTGCACCTATTTTAGAAAGTCTATTCCATAGTTCTCCTGAAGTTTCGTTTTCTTCTATTTCAACTTCTTTTTGCAAGATTATATCTCCTGCATCCATTTCTTCATTCAAATACATAGTTGTTACTCCAGTTTTTTTATCTCCATTAAGAATAGCCCATTGTATTGGCGCAGATCCTCTGTATTTTGGTAGCAATGATGGATGAACATTTATCGAGCCGTATCTAGGAATTTCTAGTATTTCTTTTGGAAGTATCTTTCCATATGCTACAACGCATATAACATCTGGATTCATATCTTTTATTTTTTTTATAATTTCTGTATTTTCTTTTAATTTATCTGGCTGAAGAATCTCTAAATTTTTAGCAAGTGCATATTCTTTTACTTCACTATATATAAGCTTCATGCCTCTTCCTTTTTGTTTGTCTGGAACTGTTATAACTGATAATATTTCATGCCCTTTTTCATAAATTGCTTCTAAAGAATCCCTTGCGAAATCTGGCGTTCCCATGAATATTACTTTCAAATTTTTTACCTCCTATATATTCTAATGAATAATTAATTATTAACTATTTCAAGTGTTCCTGGTATTATTTTATCAATAAAAACTTCTCCATTTAAATGATCTACTTCATGACATATTGCTTGTGCAAGTAAATCTTTTCCCTTAATTTCTATTTTTTCTCCCTTTTCATTTAAAGCTCTTACTACAACTTCTTTTGGTCTTACCACTTTTGCAAACTTATTTGGGAAGCTAAGACATCCTTCTTCTACTGTTTGTTCTCCCTTTGTTTTTATTATCTCTGGATTTATTAATATATATGGCTCTACTCCTTCTTCATATATATCTATAACTACTATTCTTTTTAGAACTCCAACTTGAACTGCTGCAAGGCCTACGCCATTTAACTTGTGCATTGTCTCTAACATATCTTTTATTAGCTCTAATACTTTTTCATCAATTTTTTCTACTTCTCTGGATTTCTTTTTTAGTATTTCGTCTCCTTCTTCTCTTATTATTCTAATTGCCATATTTTTCCCCCCTAGCTTAAGTTGTTTGGATTAACATCTACTATTACCCTCGTATTTTTAAATTTTAGTTTATAATATTCATCTAATGTAGTATTTACTAAATTTACAATTGTATTATTTAAATTACATTTTGCAATTATTCTCCATCTATATTTATTTTTTATTTTGCTTATTGGAGATACTACTGGTCTATATATATCTAATTTTGCATTATATTTTTTGCAATTTTTTTCTAATATATTATGTAATTTTTTTGATGCTTGTTCTACTTCTTCTTTGCTATTAGAACTTATTCCAAACATTATTATATCGCAAAATGGTGGATATTTCAATTGTTTTCTAAGTTCTATTTCTGTATTGTAAAATTCATCATAGTCTTGTTTCTTTGCACACTCTATTACGAAGTTTTCTGGATTATATGTTTGTACAATTACTCTTCCTTCTTTTTCCCTTCCTGCTCTTCCTTCTACTTGTGTAAGTATATCAAATGTTCTTTCATTTGCTCTATAATCTTCTATATTTAAACTACTATCTGCTGCAATTACTCCAACTAATGTTACATTTGGAAAATGATGTCCTTTTACTACCATTTGTGTTCCTATTAACATATCAATATTTTCATTTTTAAATTTATTTAGTATTTCTTCATGTGAATTTTTCTTACTTACAGTGTCTATATCCATTCTTATTGTACTTGCAGTTGGAAATAATTTCTGTATTTCATTTTGGAGCTTTTCTGTTCCTGTTCCAAAGTATTTTATATTTTTGCTTTTGCAACTAGGGCATGTTTGCAAATTTTTAATTTCATATCCACAATAATGACATTTTAATGTATTAGAATATTCATGATATGTTAGGCTTATATTGCATCTTTTGCATTTTGCTGTATATCCACAGTCTCTGCACATTACAAATGTTGAGAATCCTCTTCTGTTTAAGAATAAAATTGTTTGTTCTTTATTGTTTAAATTTTTTTCTATCTCTTCATATAATTTGTTACTTATTATTGACCTGTTTCCGTTTGCAAGTTCTTGTCTTAAATCTACTATTTCTACATATGGCAAAGAAGATTTATTAGCCCTTTTTGTAAGCGTAATTAGTTCTATTTTTCCTGCTTTAGCTTTTGCAAATGTATTAATGCTAGGTGTAGCACTTCCGAAGAACTAATGGAATATTATTTTGTTTTGCCATAAAACCTGCAATTTCCTTTGCGTTATATCTAGGTGACATTTCTGATTTATATGATGAATCGTGTTCTTCATCTATTATTATTATTCCTAAATTTTCTACAGGTGCAAATATTGCAGACCTTGCTCCTATTACAATTTTTGCTTTACCTTCTTTTATTTTTTGCCATTCGTCATATCTTTCTCCTACTGAAAGTTTACTGTGAAGTATAGCGATGCAATCTCCAAATCTTGCCAAAAATCTATCTACCATTTGTGGTGTAAGTGATATTTCTGGAACTAGCACGATTGCTGTTTTGTCTTGTTTAATTACATTTTCTATTAATTGCAAATATATTTCAGTTTTTCCGTGAGCCTGTAACTCCATAAATTAAAAATTCTTTATAATTACTGCTGCTTATTTTATCATAAGCTACTTGTTGTTCTTCAGTTAATTTAAGTGGTTTGTCCTTTTTTATGTTTTTATGTGCAAAAGGATTTCTATTTATTTTTTCTTCTACTATTTCTATATAGCCATTTTTTTCTAAAGTTTTTATAATGCTTCGTGATGTATCTGTTAATATTTCTAAATCTAAAATATGTATACCTTCATTTTCAAATAAAAATGTTAATAATCTTTTTTGTTTGTCTGACTTTATTATTCCTTCTTCTATGTCAAATTCTATTTCTTCTATATTCTTTTTCAAATATACAAAATTTGCTGTCTTATCTTTAATTCTATTTTTAATGTTTTTTGTCGTATTTCCTGGTGGAAGCATTAGTCTTATGCTATCTGATATATTACAAAAATATCTTCTAGCCATCAGTTTTGCAAGGCTTATATTTTCTTCAGTTAAAATATTATCTTCTACTTTTATAATCTCTTTGTTTGCAAATTCAGAAGTTTCTTTAATACCAATAACAAATCCTTCTTCATTCTTTGTTTTTCCAAATGGTACAAAAACTCTAGATCCTATTTTTATATCTTTTAAAATAGAATCTGGAATTATATAATCATAAGTTTTATTTAATTCTTTTGCTATTGTATTTATTATTACTTCTGCTACCATTTTTTCACCTTGCATATAAGTATATCAAAAATATTTATTATTAACAAGAATGTTGTTTTATTTTACCAATTAAATAAAGGGGCTTAGATATATCATTGAATTTCTCAATAACATATTTAAACCCCTTTATTATACATGAATTATAAGATTTAATCATTTACTTGCTGACTTTTTAATGAATTTCATTTGGTCTTCTAAAACTGATATTCTCATTGAATCTTCTTCTACTTTTGCACTTAAATATGAATTCTTTTCTTCATAGTCTTTGTGCATTTCTTGATGAAGCTCAAAAGCTTCAAATAAGGCTGGAAATTCTGTTATAACTTGGTGTTCAATTAATACAACAGAACTACTTAATGTATCTAATCTTTCATCTACTGTATCTAATCTTTTATCTACTATATCTAACCTTTTATCTACTGCATCTAATCTTTTATCTACTGCATCTAATCTTTTATCTACTGCATCTAATCTTTTATCTACTGCATCTAATCTTTTATCTACTGTATCTAATCTTTTATCTACTGCATCTAATCTTCCATCTATTGCATCTATTCTAGTTTCTAATGTATCTATTTTATTTTCTAGCTTACTAAAATTATTCTTTGAAATTTCAATGAATTCCAAAACCTTCTCTTCAAATTCTTTCGACATAATTTACCTCCTTTCTTCGTTTTTTGTCAAAATGATAGACTAAGCTTGTATACTTAGTCTATCATTTTATTAATTAATTGTCAACAAAAATTTACAATTTTTGGGATTTTACTTTAGATTATATTCATTCTTTATTATAGTCATTATTATCTGAACTGTTTTTTCTAAATCATCATTTTTTATAACATAATCATATATGCCTATTTTAGATTCCTCATAATCAAATCGATTAAGTCTTAATTCTATTTCTTTAATACTTGCTTTTTCTACTCTGTGCTCTAATCTTCTTCTTAATTCATCTTTTGGAACTCTTAAAAATATAGTTACTATTTTTATATCATCTTTTAATAATTTAAGTAAATTTTCTGTTCCATTAACTTCTATGTCTTTTACAATGATTTTTCCATCTTTTATCTTTTCATTTAATACTTTCTTTGAAGTTCCATAGTAATGTTCATGGTGAACTGAATATTCATAAAATTCACCTTCGTTAATTTTTTGTTCAAATTCCTCTGTAGTAACAAAGTTATATACTTCACCATCAATTTCTCCAGGTCTAGGTAATCTATCAGTATATGAAGGCATTGTTGTTACATTATCCATTCTTTTTAGTAATTCTTTTTTTATTGTATCTTTTCCTGCTCCTGATACTCCTGATAGTAATACTAACATTTTACCACCTTTCCTTCTGCAATTTCATTTGCAGCAAGTGTAACTGGTGATTTTTCATTTACTCTTGTAAGTGGAATGCTTCCTGCAGCAATTTGTCTTGCTCTTTTTGAAGTAACTATTACAAGTTCAAATCTGTTATTAAATATTTCTAATAAATCTGTAACTGTTGGTTTAATTATCATTTTTATCATTCTCCTTTATAAAATTAATCTTCATTTTCTTCTTTTCCAAGATCTTTATCTAATCTTGATGCGACTGTTTCTGGTTGAACAGCTGAAAGTATTACATGTCCAGAATCCATTATTATAACTGCTCTTGTCCTTCTTCCACAAGTTGCATCAACTGCCATTTTTGAATCTTTTGCCTCTTGCACTAATCTTTTTATTGGTGCTGACTCTGGGCTAACTATTGTTATAACTCTGTTTGCCGAAATAATATTACCAAATCCTATATTTATTAATTGCATTTTCTCTCTCCTTTTAATGTGTGTGGACACACTTCATTTTATTCTATGTTCTGTACCTGTTCACGTATATTTTCTAGCTCTGTTTTTATATCTACAACTAAATTTGTTATTTCTAAATTATTTGCTTTTGACCCTATTGTATTTGTTTCTCTATTCATTTCTTGTATTAAAAAGTCTAACTTTTTACCAACTGCTATATTTTCATTTGTCAAATTTAAAAATTGAGATATGTGGCTTTTAAGTCTTGTTAGTTCTTCTTCCACAGAACATTTATCTGAATAAATTACTACTTCTTGTGCAAGTCTTGTTTTATCCACAACATCAGTTTTTAATAATTCTTTTATTCTTGATTCTAATTTTACTATATATTCTTCTACAAGTCCAGTAGAAATATTAGAAATTTGTTTTATTTTTTCTGAAATATCATTAATTCTTTGTTCTAAATCTTGTTTTATTTTATTTCCTTCTTTTTCTCTCATATCTACAAAGCCTTTTATTGCTTCATCTACCGCAGTTATTAATTCATTTTCTATTATTTCTGCTGAATCTTCATCTATTATTATATTTAATACATCTGGAAGTTTTGAAATATCCATAATGTTAATATTATCAATAATATTTGATTCTTTTGATAGTTTTCTTAATTCGTCTATATATTTTTTTGCAATTTCTGTATTTATTTTTATATTTTTACCTTTGTCACTATTATTATTAAATGTTACAAACAAGTCTACTTTGCCTCTAGATACCGAATTTAATATTTTTTTTCTTAGTTTTTCTTCTAAATAGCTTAAATTTTTAGGCGTTTTTATATTAATATCACTAAACCTATTATTAACTGATTTTATTTCTACTAAATATTCTCTTCCCTCATTTTCATATATTGCTCTTCCAAATCCTGTCATGCTTTTAATCATTATTTTTTTACCGCCCTTCTTGCTTTAGTTTTTTTCTTTCGAGTTTTTATTTTATCTTCTTTAGTTTTAATCCTTTTTGGCTTTTTTCTTTTATATTTTACTTTTTCTTGTTTACTATCTTCCTCCATTTTTTCTACATCACCATCAGCATTATCTTTTGCTTTTTCTTTTTTTACAATTTCTTTTACATCACTAATACTGTCCATATATTTATTTCTTATTTTTAATGATATATATATTGATTTTAAAGTATAATATATGGCAATAAATGCAGTTGACAACAAATAATTTCTTTTATAGACCTCATCTAATTCAAATATAATGTATGGTAAAAACAAATTAAGCATAGCTATTATTAAAGCCTCTATACCATTTATTGCTAAATTTTCTTTGTCTTTTCTATACGCAATTTCAAATAATACAATAGCTAATCCTAAAAATAAAAAGCTAAAAACATTTAAAACTATTGACCTAACACTTTTTACTGAATTATTGCTTCCTAAAATTACAAATATAAAATATGTTATAATAACTATTGCCATTATAATATTAGTAAAAATTTCTTTTTTGATTTTATTTTTTACTTCATAAGGCAATTTTGTTTTTTCGCTTATTTCTTTTTCTATATTTTCTATGGTATTTTTCACTATATATTTCCTCCTAAGTCCCCTAACTCATACATTATTATACTAGTTAATACAAATGCTACTGTTTCTGTTCTTAGAATTCTTTTCCCTAATGTTATAACTTTAGAACCATTTTGTTTTAAATATTCAACTTCTTCTTTATCTAAGCCACCTTCTGGACCAATTATAATTGCAATTTTTAAATGTTTTTTATTCAAACTTTTTATTTTTGATAGTTCACTTTTCAATGTATTAAATTCTTCATTTTCATATGCTAGTAATACTATATCATATTCAGATGTCAAATTACAAATATTTTTAATATTTATTACATTATTAATTTTAGGTA
>CANRGU010000052.1 GCA_947630255.1 uncultured Clostridia bacterium
GCTCAGGATGTTGCCAAAAGTTTCCTTGCCGGATTATCTATAATTTCTGATAGGCCTTTTGATATTGGTGATTATATCGAAGTTGATAAATACGCTGGAACTGTTGAGGATATGACATTTAGAACTACAAGAATAAGGGATGTAAATAATCAAATAGTTGTACTTCCAAATAGCATTTTAACAACGACTTCAATTATAAATGCAACAAAAAGAGAAAAGCGAAGATATGACATATTACTAACCTTGGAGCTAAATACTCCATTAGAAAAGGTTGCAAGTTTAACAGAAAATATAAAAACTGTATTAAATGCAAACGAAAATATTTTAAAAGAAAATATTAGAGTATTTTTTGATACAATTTCTGCTGATGGAATAGATATTTCTGTTAGTTTTTATACAGATATAATAGATTATGAAGCATTTTTAAAGTTTAAAGAAGAAATGAATTTTACGTTGTTAGATATGATTAAGCAAGCTGGTATAGAACTTGCATACCCTTCTCAATCAATATATTTAAAAAAAGAATAGGAATATAATATGTTAGATAATTGTACGTTATGCCCACATAGATGCAAAGTTAATAGATTAAATGGACTTAAAGGAAGATGCAGATGTGATGATAAGCTAAGAATTGCGCTTAGCTCTCTTCATATGTTTGAGGAACCTTGTATTAGTGGTACAAATGGCTCTGGTACAGTTTTCTTTTCTAACTGTAATCTTAATTGTATATATTGCCAAAACTATGAAATTAGTAGTTTAGGAAAGGGAAAAGAAATAACTACTGATCATCTTGCTGAAATTTTTTTAAACCAGCAAGAAAAAGGTGCTCATAATATCAACTTAGTAACTCCAACTATGTATGTATATCAAATTATTGAGGCTATTAAAATTGCTAAATTAAATGGCCTTAATATTCCTATTATTTATAATACAAATGGATATGAAAATGTTGAAACAATTAAATTATTAAATGGATATATTGATGTTTATTTGCCTGATTTAAAATATTATACAAATGAATTATCTAAAAAATATTCTAATGTTGATAACTATTTTGAGATTGCAACAAATGCTATAAAAGAAATGTATGCCCAAGTTGGACAAGCTTGCTTTGATGAGAATGGTCTTATTAAAAAAGGAGTTATTATAAGGCATTTAGTTTTACCAAACCATATTCAAAACAGCAAAAATATTTTAAAGTGGATTTCAGATAATATGCCTAACGTTTATGTGAGTGTGATGTCGCAATATTTTCCAACATACAAGGCTAAGAAGGATTCCTTAATTAATAGAAAATTAAATAAAAAAGAATATAAAGAAATTTTTAATTTCTTATATTCTTTAAATTTAAAAAATGGATATATTCAGGAACTTGGAGAGCATGAAGAAGAGTATGTTCCAAATTTTGATTTTAGCAATTAAGAAAATTTTTATTTTATTATATCTATAATTTCTTTGTTTTTATCTTTTAAACTCACTATATATATAAATATCATGGCTACTACAAATGTTATTGCATATATTACTAAACTTATTCCCCAATTTCCGTTTGAAATATTTGCCCCCACCATAGTGGATGTGATTACAGATGGAAATCTTACAAATGTTGCAATTAAAATAAATCTTAATGGCTTAATTGGTAAAAGTCCTCCAATATATACAAATAAATCTTTTGGTGTTCCTGGTAGAAAAAATAGTATACACAATATAATTTCTAAATTTGTTGGATTTTTTAGTAGTTTGCTTTGCATAATTTTATCAACTTTTTCTTTTTTAAAAAAGTTATATAAATATTTATGTCCTAATCTTCTGACTGTAAAGAAAATTATTGTTGTTGTTATAAATACTGATGCTGTTATAAATAAGCATCCTCCCCAAGTACCATAGCACATTCCTGCTAACACTTCAAATGGTTCTCCTGGCAACACTACTAATAATATTTGTAATATTTGAAGTTCTAATAATAAAAATATTCCAGAAATTCCCATGCTATCTATTTTATCTTTAAATGCTATTTGACCTTCTGTTGTAGATAAATTCTTTATGAATGGAGCAAGCTTCCAAATGAAAGCAGAAAGAATAGCTATAATTAATGTTGCAATTATTATTCTTATTATTTTTATCTGTGTTTTTTTGTTCATATAAATTCTTCCTTTTATTTATTTTAAGTTTAGCACCACTATTATTAAAAGTCAATTTTTAATGTTACTTAATTTCATAATATGATATAATATGTAAAAAGGAGATGCTTTATAAATGAATTTAAATATAGTATTAGTTGAACCAGAAATACCTCAAAACACAGGAAATATTGCAAGAACATGTGCTGCAATAGGAGCTAAACTTCATCTTGTAAAACCTTTAGGTTTTGAAATATCTGATAAATATTTAAAAAGAGCTGGGCTTGATTACTGGGATAAATTAGATATTGAAGAACACGAATCTTTAAAAGATTTTTTAAATAAATATATTCCAGAAAAACATAATATGTTTTTTGTTACTACAAAGGGAAAGCATTGTTATTCTGATGTTGATTATTCTAAATTAGATAATGTTTTTCTTTTGTTTGGAAAAGAAACAAAAGGTCTTCCTGAAGATTTATTGAAAAAATATATTGATAATGCAATTAGAATCCCAATGCGAAAAACATTGCGTTCACTTAACTTGTCTAACTCTGTTGCAATAGTAGCTTACGAAGTGTTAAGGCAAGTGAATTTTGATAATCTAGAAGAAATCAGCGGATATTTTGATAAATAACCTCCAGGAATTATCCTGTTTTGCTCATAATGTCTTTTTTCATTTTATTCATTATCTTTTTTTCTAACCTAGATATATAACTTTGGGAAATTCCGTAGCATATCTGCTACTTCCTTTTGGGTTTTTTCTGTTCCGCTTATGAAGCCGAATCTAAGTTCCATTATATTTTTTTCTCTATTGCTTAATTTTTCTATTGAAGCTTTGAGCAATACTTTATCTACCTCATCCTCTATCCCTCTAGATGTTATGTCAGGTTCCGTACCAAGAATATCTGATAATAATAACTCATTTCCGTCTCCATCTTGATTTAATGGCTCATCAATTGAAATTTCGCCTTTTATTCTATTGCTTCTTCTTAAATACATAAGTATTTCGTTCTCTATACATCTTGATGCATAAGTTGCAAGTTTAATATTTTTTCCAGTATTAAATGTATTTATTGCTTTCATAAGTCCTATAGTTCCTATTGATACCAAGTCTTCTATGCCTACTCCAGTATTTTCAAATTTTTTCGCTATGTATACAACTAATCTTAAATTTCTTTCTACTAATGTTTGTCTTGCCTTCATATCATTATTTGATAATTTTTCTAAAAGTTCCTCTTCTTCCTTTGTATCCAAAGGAGGTGGAAGTGTTTGACTGCCTCCTATGTAATGTATAGGAAAAGTCTCTATTTCCTCATTATTTAAATATTTAACATATATTGTATTGATTTTCGATTTTAAGATTTCTAATAAATTCATAATTTACCTCCTTCAAAATTCTAAGAGCTTTGTTCTCTTTAATTTTAAATTTTAACAGCTAATTTGTTATCAATATTAGAGGTTTCTAGCAAATCTAAACCTATTAATGCTTTATATTTACCATTTTTACTTAAATGACCATTATATATTCCTATAATTACATCAGTTATATTTATAGTATTTTCTTCCAAATCTATTTCTACATTATCAGCCTTCAGCCCTAGTATTATTCCGTTTTCTTTGCCTAATGATGTAAATGGAATTATTCTTATTTTTGAACTATAGTCTTCTAAATCAAATTCTTTTCCGTTTATTATTTCATTTAGATTGTTTAATATATAGTCTGGCACTATATTAATTAATACATCTTTTTCAACTACTATAACTGGAGTTTTTGTAATTGGTTCTCGTAAAAAATTTCCAGTATCAATAATTGCATTAATATAAGTATATTTAGAATTTATATTTACTTTTATATTGCAATGTAAATCATTTTTACTTAATTTTCCTTTTATATTTTTAAATGCTGTTGTAATTATAATAAATCCTACTATACCTGCTATTAAAATTATTTTTATTGGATATGTTCCTATTAATACTCCGCTTCTCCATTAATATATTTTCCGGGCTTACAAAATACAAAAACGCAAAAGCAACTCCTCCAAATGTAAATGATGTAAGATAAAATATTATCAATTGCTTAAATAATTGTTTTATAGTTTTACTATCAAATGCTATATATACCATAGTTACTGATAATATTACTTTTAAAATTATATTAGAATATATTTCCATTGTAGATACGTATGAAATAATTGCATATATACTTCCAATTATGCTTGATATAAAAGTTCTTATTATTTTTATTGGCGTTTTTACTATGGTTCCTGTTGCAAATAAAATAATATAATTCATAAATAAATTTTCAAGTAAAATGATATCAATATATATTGTCAATAGGCCACCTCTTTATTTAACTGTAATGGTTATTTTACTATAGCTTGTTTAAATAATCTGTCACATCTTGAGCGCGAAAAAAAGAAATAATCTACATTTTCAGATTATTTCTTTTTTATTATTTATAAAAATTATTTTTTTATTATTTATTTCCTTTTTTTCTTAAGAAAGAAGGTATATCTAAATCACCTTGTGTTTCTTTATTTTCTGTAGGTGTTGGTATAGAATTTATTTTTTTATTCCATGTATTTGTAACTAAGTTTTCTACACCTATACTAGAAATTGGTGAATCCTCTTTCTCGAATCCTGTAGCAATAACTGTTATTGTGATTTCATCTCCTAAAGTTTCGTCAGTAACAACACCAAATATGATATTTGCTTCTGGATCTACACTTCTTTGAATAAGCTCTGCTGCTGTATTTGCTTCTTGTAATCCTAATTCATTTCCACCTGTTATATTAATAATAACTCCTCTTGCACCTTCTATAGTTGTTTCTAGTAATGGACTTTGAATAGCTTGTTTTGCAGCGTCTTCTGCTCTGTTTTCTCCACTTGCTCTACCAATTCCCATATGTGCCATACCTGTATTTAACATTACAGTTTTAACATCTGCAAAGTCTAAGTTAATTAATCCAGGTACAGAAATTAAATCTGATATTCCTTGAACACCTTGTCTTAAAACATCGTCAGCCATTTTAAATGCTTCTAATATTGATGTTCTTCTATCTATAATTTGCAATAATTTGTCATTTGGAATAACAACTAGTGTATCAACTTTTTCTTTTAAATTATTAATTCCTTTTTCTGCTTGATTTAATCTTTTCTTTCCTTCAAAAGTAAATGGTTTTGTAACAACGCCTATTGTTAATATTCCGAAGTTCTTTTGCTGCTGCTGCAACTATTGGAGCTGCTCCTGTTCCTGTTCCTCCACCCATTCCGGCTGTAACGAACACCATATCTGCTCCTCTTAACACTTCTGCTATCTCTGCTTTGCTTTCTTCTGCAGCTTGCATTCCTATTTCTGGATTTGCGCCTGCTCCTAATCCTCTTGTTAGTTTTTCTCCTATTTGGATTTTTGAATTTGCCTTTGATTTTTGAAGTGTCTGTCTATCTGTATTAACTGCTATAAACTCTACATTTTTTATTCCTGCTTCCACCATCCTGTTTACAGCATTATTGCCTGCTCCTCCAACGCCAATTACTTTAATTGTTGCTGTTCCATCCATCATGTAATTGTTTTCCTCATATTCTGTTTCCACCATATTGCTTAATCCTCCCCCATTTTTTGAATTTGGAACTTTGAAGTTAGTATTTTACTTCTTATACAACTTATTATCATTCCAATATATATTAAAAAATTTTAAAACTAATCTATAATTGTGCTTTAAGGCACAAAACTTTATAAATGATTACGAATAAAAAAATTCCTTTATACGCGCTACTATTGTTCTTAATACACTTTCTTCTGTTCTAACATCAATACTGCTAGATACAGTTTTTGCATAAGGTCTTGATGCAACGTATCTTACTAATGCGTAACTTGATCTATAGCTTGGTTTTATAGTGCTTATTAATCTGCCTGTTGATATTTTTACAGGTATATTTAAAGTTATTTTACCTGCTACATCGCTTTTATTTATATTTGTAATTCCTTGACCTGTTAAAATTACATTGTTTATATTCGATTTTATTCCTTCATTTGATATATTTTTATTTACTAATGAAAACATTTCTTCTACTCTTGCTTCAATAACTTCTATAAGTTCTGAACTTTTAATTGTTTTTGTTCTTTCTTCGCCTTTATATGTATTTAAAATTATATCTGTGTCATTATCTATAAATGATTTTAATGCAAGTCCGATATTGTTTTTTTAATCTATCTGCCTCATCTTCACTAATATTAAATACATAAGCTATATCAGAAGTTATATTGTCCCCACCAAGTGGTATTGTATTTGTATACAAGAATGATTCTCCTTCAAATACTCCTATATCAATATTTCCTGCCCCTATGTCTAATATCATTACATTGTCTTTTAATTCATTTTTATCTAATATTAAACCTCTTTCTGCAAGAACATTTGATACTATTCCATCTACTTCTATATTAGCCTTTTTAAATATACTTGTTAATTTTTTTACATAATCTTTATCTGCTAAAATAACTTGTCCTTTTACAGTAAATGCAGAACTTAAACTTCCTACTGGATCATCTAAAATTCTTCCATTATCTAAAGAAAATTCATTTGCAATTATATCAATTAAAACTTTATCATCTGGTACATCTATATCTTTTACCTGCATTATTGCAGATGTTACATCTTTTGTAGATATACCTGCATATTTATCTTTTGCTTCTTTAAAAATACTATTTTGTACAATTGTTATATACTTACCTGGTATTGTAACATATGCTGAATGAATTTTTATATTAGCTGTTTCTTCTGCTTGTTGTATTGTTTTTACAATAGCTGATGCAATTTCTTCTTCATCTATAATTTTAGATTTTTTCATTCCAAAGCATTTGCATTCACTTGTAGCAATAATTTCAACTTGATTGAAATTATTTACTTCGCCAACTACAGCATTTACTTTAGATGTCCCTATGTCAATACCTACAATTATATCTCCTATAGCCAAGATAAATTCCTCCGTTTAAATTCTAATTTTTTCTGCACAATAAGAATATTACATTTTAAATAAATTGTCAATAGAAAATGTTACATTTTTGTCATGTTTTTGTCATGTTTTTGTAACAAAATAGTAGCCCTTGTAACTACTTGTCGCTAGGGCTACTGTTATTTGTCAAATTTTAATTACTGTCACCTTTTAATTTTTCTGCTCTGTCTGCAGCAATTAAATTATCTATCATTTCATCTAGGTCGCCATTTAAAAAGTTTTCCATTTGATATATGCTCATTCCAATTCTATGATCAGTGATTCTTCCTTGAGGATAATTATATGTTCTTATTTTTTCGCTTCTATCTCCTGTTCCTACTTGTGACTTTCTTTCATTTGCAAGCTCTGCATCTCTTTTTTGTTTTTCTTGTTCATATAATCTAGATTTTAATAATCTCATTGCATATTCTCTGTTTTGTAGCTGTGATCTTTCAGTTTGGCATTCAGCAACTATTCCTGTAGGTTCATGTATTAATCTTACTGCTGAAGATGTTTTATTAACATGTTGTCCTCCTGCTCCAGATGCTCTAAATACTTCCATTCTTATATCTGCTGGATTAATCTCTATTTCTACATCTTCTACTACTGGTAAAACTGCAACAGTTGCAGTTGATGTGTGAATTCTTCCACTACTTTCTGTATCAGGAACTCTTTGTACTCTATGCACTCCACTTTCAAATTTTAATCTACTATATGCTCCTTTTCCTGTAATCATGAAAGTTACTTCTTTATATCCACCAAGACCTGTTTCATTTTCATTAAGTATATCTATTTTCCAATGTTTACTTTCTGAATACATTGAATACATTCTAAATAATGTTCCTGCAAAGAGGGCTGCTTCTTCTCCTCCTGCACCTGCTCTTATTTCACATATTATATTCTTATCGTCATCCGGATCTTTTGGTATAAGAAGTATTTTTAGTTCTTCTTCTATTTTGGGTATCTTTTCTTTTGCCTCTTGATATTCAAGTTCTGCTAATTCTTTAAGTTCTTTATCCTCTAACATTGCTTTTGCTTCTTCTAAATCAGATTTTACCTTTTTATATTCTTTATATTTTTCAGCTACATCAGCAATTAATGCATGCTCTTTCATTAACTTTTGCCATTCACTCTGTTTTGCTATAATTTCAGGATCGCTTATCTCTTTATTTAATTCATCGTATCTTTTCTCTACGTCCTCTAACTTTTGAAACATTATATATCTCCTTTCAAAATTCACTCTAATGAATTTTGTATTATTAAATCTTGTTTTTTATAGATAGTCTTTTTAAGTCTGAAATATTATACACGATATTTTTATAAATTTCAATGGTAGCATGCTATAAATTAACTAAATTATATTCAATATGTAATCTATCTAATGCATCTTTTTCTCTGTTTGAACAAGTAAATATTATAACTTGGTTATTTTTATAATTTTCTGAAATAAATTTCAATATGTTTTCTAATCTTTCATTATCAAAAAATGCAAAGGCCTCATCTAAAATAATTGGCATTTTTTCTTTTGCAATTTCATTCATAGCAGATAACCTAAGTGATAAATATAATTGGTCTATTGTTCCAATACTTAAATTATTACAATTTATATATTCTCCATCTTCTCTTTCTATAATTAGCCCTTTATCTGCATCGAAGTTTGCCTTTTTATATTTTCCATTAGAGATTTTATCTATTAAT
>CANRGU010000053.1 GCA_947630255.1 uncultured Clostridia bacterium
CTATTCTTATTCTTCCTTTATCTAAATCAATATATCTTGAAAATACATTTTCTGCATTACTCATAGTTTCTATACTGTTTTTTATGTATTCATACAAATTTTCCCCTTCATCTGTAAGTTCTACTCCCTTATGCTTTCTATAAAATAGAGGTAGTCCTAATGTATTTTCTAATTTTTTTATTGACTGTGTTATGGCTGGCTGTGATATATTCATCATTTTTGCTGCTTGTGATATATTTTTATATTTTGCCACCTCATAAAATACTTTATATAATTCTAAGTTTATATCCAACATTATCATCTCCAATGTATTTATATTATATCATATTTATTTATATTTTAAAAGTATATTATAATATTTACTTATAGATATTAATTTATTTATAAAACAACGACTTTATAATTATTTGATGTTTTATGTAAATCATGCTATAATATAATTACTTATATTTTATGTAGTGTTTTCAAAAAACTTTTTGAATTCAGAAACAAGACGAATTGTTTTGTAATTGAATAGAGAAGCTTTTTGAGAATGCTGCAAATTTTTAAAAACGGAGATTGCAACAATGGGAAAATTTATAGGTATTTGCGCTAACGGAGCAAGGGTTTTTGACCGGAATGATGGTCACAACGATGTTCATCCGGTTGATGAATCTCTTTTGCGAGAGGCACTTTTGCAGATTTCTCCTTGTGAGAACTTTGTAAAAGAATTAGTAAGCTTTGATCGGATTATAGGCAAAACAACTTGTGTTACTGTTGATGGAACAGATACAGTTGTTAAAGCTTTCCGAAAAGGCCGAAAAGGTCCTACTCCTATGGTACTTAATCGGACACCAATGGACTGCAACAGTCTTGTAGTTATCCTTAAGAAAATCGGAGACGATGAGTACATATTGATAACTACATTCGTTGGGCAAATGTCCGAAAGAGAGCCTTGGGATCCGGCCATTGTCCCTGGTTCCTTGGAGCAGCAAAAGGCTGAAGCTTTTTGGTCGACTCATGCTCTTATCTACGATGAGAGTATAATTGTCCAAATTGCTTAAGGAGTACTTTTAGTGCTCCTTCTCTTTTTTATTTGAAAAATTTATTAATTTATGATATATTTTAAGTTTAGAAAGAAGGAGTTAGAATGGATGTATTTACGAAAAAATTTGAAATTACATTTGCAGATATTAACAATAATAATCAATTAAGTGATAGAGGTCTTTTAAGATTAATGCAAGAAATTGCAGGTATTCATAGTAGCACAGTTGGTTATGGTCTTAATGATGCACCTAAAACTCATCTTGGATGGGTAATTTTGAATTGGAAATTAAGAATTTTTTCACGTCCCAAATGGAATACAGTTCTTACTATAAATACCTGGAGTAGAAAAATAACACCTTTATTTGCATATAGAGATTTTGAAATATATGATGATAAAAATCATTTAGTTGCTATTGCTACTTCAAAATGGCTTTTATTTGATGTGTATAAGGAATCTCTTTGTAAGATTACTCCTGATATAAAAGAAAAATTTCCTAATGCTAATAAATCTGCTTTTGATGATGAATTTAATGAAAAACTAAAAGAACCTGAAAAATCTAATTTTATATATGAGTATAAAATTAGGGAAAGGGATATTGATACAAATCATCATGTAAATAATATTAATTATTTAGATTACGCGTATGAAGCTATTCCTAAAGATATACTTTATAGTTTGAATTTTACAGATATTGAAATAATGTATAAACATGAAGCCAAAATTGGAGATATTATATCAGTATTTTATTGTCAAACTGATGAAAATGAACATGTGGTTACTATAAAAGATGAGGAAAGAAAAAACCTTCATGCTATTATAAAATTAAAACAAGGAGAATGAATCTCCTTGTTTGAGAGTGATTATCTTAAATGGATTACATATTTGTATGGAGTATATTTAACACTGTGCTCATCTAGTACCTTCTTTTCATCCATTGACAGTTTCCTAACCATTCTTGGAACACCTCTTTTAAATGCATAATGAATATCCTTTAATATAGATGATTGTTGTCTTATATTTTGGAAAGATCTCGTTGTTATACTGTATATAACTGGTGTTGTTCTGAATCCCAAGGTATTTTCAACGTAGTTTTTTTGCTCGTGATTTAATTTCCAACATGGATTAGACTTATTTTTCCGTTTTTTATCAAGCAATTGATTCTTTAATTTGGACATTTTATAAAGTTTGTTATTCATGCCTAATCACTCCTCACAAAAAATTTCATAACGAAGTTATGATATATAATTTTACCATAATTTTAAAATTATGTAAATATACGTGTTAGAATTTGCTATGCTTTTGTTCATACAAAGTTTCAAAATCATTTGACAAATGAGAACAACTATGCTATTATATATTTACAATAAACAAATTGTCTTGAATTCGGAAGATGTTATTTGTTTTGAGTATGTGTAACCGTAAACAATACACATACTATTTTTTTATTCTAAAAAAACAAGATAGCCCCGTAAAGACTACCTTGCTTTGACATTATGTATTGCTACATTTGTCATTTGCTTTGTCCTGTTGTTCCTTTGCTTTCATAGCTTGCTCTTTTTCTTTCAAAAGCATTTCTACTAATCGCAAAATCAATTCGGAATTTGTCATTTGTTTCTTCCCCCTTTCCGTCTTTAAAGTAAAGACTACCTTTATGACATTGAAAAGGTTGTTAATATGATACAACATTTGTTCGTATATTTCAAGCAAACATTATAAAAAATTTACATATTTTTCTAATTCCACTTTTAAATAAGTATTCCCCCTCTCATATTTTGTAGTTACTCTAATATTAGCATAATAAAAACCTCCAATATTTACAAGTTAACACTTTTGAAATGTTAACCAATAAATATTAAAGGTTTATTGCTTTATGCATTGTATATAAGCATTGGAATGGCTTGGCTTATGCAGTTTTAAGTTCTAGTCTTAATTTGTCTGCAATCATTGCTATAAATTCGCTATTTGTTGGTTTTCCTTTTGATGCTGAAATTGTATAACCAAATATTCTTTCTACTGCTTGTTGCTCTCCTCTTGCCCATGCAACTTCTATTGCATGACGAATTGCTCTTTCAACTCTTGATGGCGTTGTTTTAAATTTTACTGCTATATCTGGATATAATTGTTTCGTTATTTGATTTATAATATCTATATCATTTATAACCATCATAATGGCTTCCCTTAAATATTGATATCCTTTTATATGAGCTGGAACTCCTAATTCGTGAATTACATTAGTTACTAATGCTTCTAAATTTTCTTCATCTTTTTTATTCTTTTCAGAAATTTCTATATATGGAGCTTTTATTTCTCTATTTGCAATCGATCCTTGTGAAGACTGAGGCTTAAAGTACCTTATATCTCTAATTCTTTTTATTAATAATTCAATGTCAAATGGCTTTACAACATAATATTCTGCTCCTAGGTTAATTGCTTGTTGTGTAATCTTTGCTTGTCCTACTGCTGATAACATTATACATAATGGTTTTTTATTCATTTTTGCCACTGAAATTTTTTCTAATACACCAAGACCGTCTAAATATGGCATTATTACATCTAATAATACAACATCTGGCTCAGTATTCATTATCATATCGCATGCTTCTTTTCCGTCTTTAGCAATGCCTATAACCTCCATATCTTCTTCCCTTTCTAAATAACTAACTAATGTTCTTGCAAAATCTGGATTATCATCTGCAATTAAAACTGTAATTCTTTCTTTCAAGTTTATTCCCCCTAAAAATATATTTGTAAATTTTTTACAATTCAAATTATAATATTATTTACTAAATATTGCAATAGATTTTTGGAAATTTTTTCTAATTTTTCTCGAAATCATCTATCTATCAATATATTTTTCTTCTAAAATATCATATTTTAAAATTTTTAAAGGTATTTTACTGTTATTATTTGTAAAATTTAACAGTTCATCTTTTGTAATCTCTACAATAACTTCTATATTCTCTAAATATTTTATATTAGTAATCTTAAAATTATTTTTATTTGCATAATATTTTATTTGCTCTATTGAATCATATTCAATCCATATTTTTACTTTATATCCTATAATTTTTTCTACAAACTCAGCATTTTCCAAAGCTTTTACTGTAACATCAGAATATGCTCGAACTAGACCTCCTGTACCTAGTAATACTCCACCAAAATATCTTGTAACTACAACTAGAATATTTGATAATCCCTTTTCCAATATTATTTTTAATATTGGACTCCCTGCCGTTCCTTGTGGTTCTCCATCATCATTATATTTTACAGCAATTCCACCGATCCAAAGTTTCTATAGCATAAGCAAAAACGTTATGCCTTGCGTCGTGATACTCTTTTTTAATTTCTTTTATGTAATTCTCTGCTTCTTCTGGTGTTTCTACATAAAAAATATGCGCTATAAATTTTGATTTTTTTTCTGTTATTTCTGCTGAAGCATTATTTTTTATTGTTTTAAATATTTCCATATTTTAATCCTTAATCTTATTTTGATAAATTATAATTTAAAGCCCTGCAGTAAACCCGAGTTGACCATGCTATTTGCAAATTAAATCCACCTGTTAATGAATCTACATCTATTATTTCCCCTGCAAAGTATAATCCTTTAATAAGTTTAGATTCCATTGTTTTTGGATTAATTTCTTTTGTTGATATACCACCTGCAGTAATAATTGCTTCTTCTATTGGTCTTATACCTGTTATATTAATTGTAAAATGTTTAAGCACATTTATTAATCTTTTTCTTTCTTCTTTTGTTACTTCATTTATTCTTTTATATGGATTTATTTTTGATTTTTCTATAACTACTGAGATTAGCTTTTGTGGAAGCAATTTATCCAAACTATTTTTAAATTCTTTATTTTTTACTTCCTCAAAATCTCTTAGTATCCTTAAATCTAACTTTTCTTCTGTTAATGCTGGTTTTAAGTCTATTTCAAGCTTTATATTTTCAGATTTAAGCAATTCATCTACATTCTTATATCTTATTAAATAACTTGATGCACTTAATATTATAGGTCCTGATACACCATAGTGGGTAAATAGCATTTCTCCAAAATCTTCATATATAACTTTATCATTGTGCATTAATTTTATCGCTACATTTCTTAAAGATAACCCTTGTAATCTGCTACATGAATCATCATTTGATACAAGTGGTACTAATGCTGGTTTTATGCTTGTTATGGTATGTCCTAAATCTTTTGCAAGTATATATCCGTCGCCAGTAGAACCTGTTATTGGATAACTTTTTCCCCCTGTTGCAAGTATTACTTTATCGGCATTTAATTCTTCTCCTGTACTTAATTTTACTCCTTTTACTTCTCCATCATTAACTAGTATTTTTTTTACTTCTGTATTTGTTAGTATTTTAACTTTTAGTCTTTCTAAGATTTTAATCAAAGCATCTAATACATCTTGGGATTTATCAGAAACAGGAAATACTCTACCTCCTCTTTCTACTTTAGTTTTGACTCCTTCCTGTTCTAATAAATTTATAATATCGCTATTATCAAAATTATTTAAAGCACTATAAAGAAACCTTCCGTTACAAGGTGTATTTTCAATGAATCCATTTAAGTTAGCATTATTTGTTATGTTGCATCTGCCTTTTCCCGTTATGAGCAGTTTTTTTCCACATGAATTCATTTTTTCTACTATTGTTACTTTGTTCCCACTTTTTGCAGAAGAAATCCCTGCAAGCATTCCTGCTGGGCCACCACCAATAATAATTACGTTATTCATTAGTTTCCTCCGATATAATTTTAATGTAATTATGACTAAAGAATTGATATTGCCTTTAAAACTCCCAATTTTCCATATTCATAAGTAAGTCCTCCTTGCATAAATGCAATATATGGATCTCTTATAGGGGCATCACAAGAAAGTTCTATCGATGATCCTTGTGTAAATGTACCTGCTGCCATTATAACTTGATCAGTATATCCTGGCATATCACATGGTTCTGGAACAGATAATGAGTCAACAGGAGATGCAGACTGTATACCTTGGCAAAACTTTATAAGTTTTTCTTTGTCTCTAAATTTTATCGTCTGAACAATATCTGATCTCTTATCATCATATTTTGGCTCTACTTCATATCCTAATTCTTCAAGCATTTTACTTGCAAATATAGCTGTTTTTATGCTACTTAAAACAACTTGTGGTGCAAAAAATAAGCCTTGTAATATTTGCCTATTTATTCCCAAACTTGCTCCAACTTCTTTGCCAAGTCCTGGTGCCGTTAGTCTTTCTGCACATAATTCTATTAAATCTTTTTTGCCTGCTATGTATGCCCCATTTGGAGCGATTCCACCGCCTAAATTTTTAATTAATGACCCAACTACAATGTCGGCTCCAACTTCTGTAGGTTCTCTTTTATCTACGAATTCACAATAACAATTGTCTATTATAATAATTGTATTTTTACTTACACTTCTTATTAATTTTATTACTTTCTCGATTTTTTCTAAATCTATTGTTTTTCTTGTAGAATATCCCCTAGAACGTTGTATTTCTATTAGTTTTACATCTGATTCTTTTAATTTTTTCTCTATTGCATTATAGTCGAAATCATTATTTAATAAATCAATTTGCTCATACTTTACTCCATAACTTAGCAAAGAACTTTTATTTTCCTTTATTCCTATTACTTCGTCTAAAGTATCATAAGGTTTTCCTGAAATACTAAGCAAAGTTTCTCCTGGTCTTAACATTGCAAATAAGGCAGTAGAAAGCGCATGTGTTCCAGATATTAATTGAGTTCTAACTAGGCTATCCTCTGCTTTAAAAATATCTGCAAATATTTTTTCTATAGTATCTCTTCCAATATCATCATATCCATATCCAGTGGTTCCATTAAAATGTATTTCTGATAAATGATACTTTTGAAAAGCCATTAATACTTTCAAGCTATTATATTCGGCTATTTTTTCTGCTTCATTAAATATTGGTTCTAAATCAGTTTCTACTTTTTTTGCTAAATCTATTACTTCTTGTTTAATTCCAAATTGTTGATACATAAATGCCTCCATTTTATTTAAATATTTAAACGGGCATTAAGCCCGTCTATTATTTATTAGTCATTTTCTTTTTCTTCATCAGTTTCTTCGTCAGAATCTTCACTTTCTTGTTCTACTTCTTTTATATTATTCCTACATGCTTTAACCCATAATATTCTTTTATCTTCATAATCTTCAATTTTATATGTTACTCTTTCTGTTTCTATTATTGGTTTTTCATCATCAGATGGAATTCTTCCTAATTTTTCTATTAAGTAACCAGATAATGTATCATATTCCCCGTCCGGAATTTGAACATTTAAGATTTTTCTTAAATCATGTATAGATACACTTCCGCTTATTAAATAAGTATTATCATCTAATTTTTCATAATCTTTTTCTTCTTCATCGTATTCATCAAATATATTTCCTACTAACTCTTCTAGTATGTCTTCCATTGTAACAAGTCCTGCTGTTCCACCATATTCATCTAATACGATTGCTATTTGGTGTTTGTTTCTTTGCAAATCTCTAAACAACTCATTAATTTGTTTACCTTCTGACACAAAATATGCTTCTCTCATTAAATTAGATATTTTTACTTTTTCTTTTTTGTTTACATTTGCGATTAAATCTTTTATGAATAAAAGTCCAACTATATTGTCAATATTATCTTCGTATACTGGTATTCTACTGTATTTATACTCATCTAATTCTTTTAAAATATCATTTATATCAGATTCAATATCTATTGCATAAATATCTTTTCTGTGTATCATGATTTCAGATACTACTTTGTCATTAAATTCAAATACATTATTTATAAGTTCTTTTTCTTCTTCTTCTATTGAACCTTTTTCTTCTCCAACATCTACCATCATTCTAATTTCTTCTTCTGTAACTGTATCTTCATCAGTTTCGCCTATTCCGAATAATTTTGAAATTCCATTTGTAGATGCTGTAAGTAATTTCACAAATGGAGCTGTAATAATAGATATTGCTCTAACTATTTTTACTGTACCAAAGGCTATCTTCTCTGCATTTTTCATTGCTAATCTTTTTGGTACTAATTCTCCAAATACAAGAGAAAAATATGAAAGTATCATTGTTATTATAATTATTGATATACTTTTCCATACAGATAATCCCAGTGGAATTAAGTTTTGCAATACTGGTGCTAAATCATCTGCAAAGGCATCTGCTGCAAAGGCACTAGATAGAAATCCTGCAAGTGTGATTCCTATTTGTATTGTTGCTAAGAACTTACTAGGTTCTTTAAGCATTTTCCTAATTTGTTTTGCTTTTTTATTTCCTTCTTTTGCTTGTTTTTCTATTTTAGCATCATTTATAGAAATGAATGCAATTTCAGTTGCTGCAAAAAACGCATTTACAAAAATTAATATGGCTAATACTATAAATTGTGTTGCCATTAATTTATATCACGCTTCCCTTCTTTGTATGTAGTTATAGGAAATATTATATCTTGTATCTTAGGAAATGTCAAGAATTAAGTACAATTACATTCCGGTCTTAGGTAGTTTATTTTTATATTACAACAACATTACAAATGAATAACAAAAAAGCAAAAAATATTGACAGCAGAAAAAAGTTGATATATCATAAGTGTATAAATTATAATCAACA
>CANRGU010000054.1 GCA_947630255.1 uncultured Clostridia bacterium
TAACACCTGTTACAACATCACTACGAATCATGAAAGGAGGAATACAATAAGTAAATCCCTTATTTATCATAAAATCTCTAGCGTAAGATATAACAGCAGAATGAAGTCTTGCTATATTTCCAATTAAGTAATAGAATCCATTTCCAGCAACTCTACGAGCAGATTCTAGGTCGATTCCAGATAACCTTTCCATTATATCTGTGTGATATGGTATCTCATAGTCTGGAACTACTGGATCACCATATTTTTGTATTTCAACATTTTCTGTATCATCCTTTCCAATAGGAACAGATTCATGAATCATATTTGGAATTCTCATCATTATTTCTTTTATTTTTTGGCTATATTCATCAGTTTCTTTCTCGATATTTTCTAATTTTGAATTAATTTCATTTACTTTAAATTTAATACTTTCAGCCTCATCTTTTTTTCCTTGGCGCATTAAATTTCCAATTTCTTTACTAAGAGAATTACGTTCCATTCTTAAAGTGTCACCTTCTAGCTGAAATTCTCTATATTTTTTGTCTAATTCTAAAACTTCATCAACTAATTCTAGTTTATTATCTTGAAATTTTTTCTTAATATTCTCCTTAACTAAATCAGGATTTTCTCTTACAAATTTAATATCTAACATATTAACCTCCATATAAGCATATAATTCATTAATAAGTCTAGTGTACTATAAAATAAAACAATTTGCAATAATATATCAAAAACAATTTGTATATATAACTCTGCCCCAAAAAATTTTAAAAACATTTAATACTAATAAATAAACAATGTTTGACAAAATAAAATAAAAAATTTAAAAAAAAACTAGACAAATTTATGTTTATATGAAATAATATAGCATATAAAAATAAAAGGGAGGTAAGTAAAATGGCAGTAGCATCATTAGTATTAGGTATAGCTACAATAGTATTCTCATTTATTGGACTATATCTACCAGGATTAATAATGGGTATCGTAGGTATAGTTCTTGGAGTATTAGCAAAGAAAAAAGCACCATCAGGAATGGCTACAGCAGGTTTAGTATGCTCTATAATAGGAACTGTATTATGCGCTATAGTATTTATTGCATGTGTAGCTTGCGTTGGAACAGCAGGAGGATTTGCAGCATGTTCAGAGGCTTTATCTTAATATAAAGGATAAAAGTGCAAGTAATTTAAACCCATGTGAAAATCACATGGGTTTAAATATAATTAAAAAGGAAAGATTAATATGTTACCAAGTATTTTCATTTTTGGAAGAGAATTTCCCACATATGGAATTATAGCATTTGCAGGAATAGCAGTAGCCATATTATTTG
Organism: uncultured Clostridia bacterium; assembly: GCA_947630255.1. Classification (GTDB taxonomy): domain Bacteria; phylum Bacillota; class Clostridia; order TANB77; family CAG-508; genus CAG-452. Next base: position 1,310 of record CANRGU010000054.1, read on the forward strand.
GAGTATTTTATTTTTCAAAATATTATGATATAAAAAAAGAAGATATATTTTATTGTATACTTTTTGCATTAATAGGAATAGGCATAGGAGCAAAATTATTATATATAATAACAATTATTCCAGATTTACCAACAGTTATTAGTAATTTAGGATGGAAAGAAACATTAATTAGAATAACACAAGGAGGATTTGTGTTTTATGGAGGTATAATTGGTGGAGTTATAGGAATATATGTATATGCTAAATTATTTAAACTTTCGTTTAAGAAATTAATAATGATATTAGTTCCTACAGTACCAATATTTCATGCAATTGGAAGAATAGGTTGTTTATGTGCAGGATGTTGCTATGGAATGGAATATCATGGATTTGGACAAGTAATATTTAATAATAATAAATATTCTAACGTTCCAATAGGAGTGCCATTATTTCCAACACAAATAGTAGAAAGTATATGTAATTTAATTATTTTTATAATAATACTATTAACTTATAAAAAATATGTAGGCACATATAAAACAGTAGCTTTTTATGCTGTTTCATATAGCGTAGTAAGATTTATTTTAGAATTTTATAGAGGAGATGCAGTAAGAGGAATTTTTCTTGGATTATCTACATCACAATGGATTAGTATTATTTTATTTGCAATAGGCATAGGTTTATTTATATATGAAAATAAAAAAAGAAAGGAGAGATAAATATGGAAGAGAATAAAACAAATAACGAAGCAAGTATAAATGGATTTGCAGTAGCTAGCTTAGTTACAGGTATACTTTCATTATTAACAATAGAATTTATAATAATTTCAATAGCATTTGGAATACTTGCAATTGGTCTTGGTATATTTGGATTAAGAAAACCAAATAATGGAATGGCAAAAGCAGGATTAACTTTAGGCATAGTAAGTTTATTAATAACATTCTTACTATTCTTATTCTTAGAAGTATTAGATGTATCTTTATTTACAATTCCAAGTTGGTATAAATAATAATGTAATTGTAATAAAGGATAGAAAACAAGACTTTTGGTCTTGTTTTTTTTAATGAAAAATTATATAATAAACGCATTAGTTAAATTATGGAAGAGGGGAAGTAGACTTATGATTATTAGTAAAGATGAAATATTGCATATTGCAAATCTTGCAGATCTTAACATTAAAGATGACGAAATAGATGAATATGCAAAGAATTTACAAGATATATTGAACTTTGTAAATATTTTAAATAAAGTGGATACAGAAAATGTAGAAGAGTCAATAGGCGTTGTAAACAATACAAATGTATTCAGAAAAGATGAAATAAAAGTATTTGAAGATAAAGATGCTTTATTACAAAACGCACCGGATCAAGAAAGTAATATGTTCAAAATCCCTAAAGTTATTTAAAACAAATGAAAAGCAGCATCTTGCTTCGTTAAACTTCATAAAAATTTTTTCAATATACAGCGTATAATCTCAAAAATTTTTATTCGTTTGCCTTGCAATATACTACTTTTGATTTGTTTTATAAAAGTATAGGTGAAATTTGAAAGGAGAATTTTAATGGAACTTTATGAATTGACAGTTCATGAATTGTTAGAAAAGTTAGATAATAATGAAATAACTTTAGAAGATGTAACTAAAAGTTATATAGATAGAATAAATGATAAAGAAAAAGATGTACAAGCTTTTGTAAGTATTTCGGATAAGGAAGCTTTAGAAAAAGTAAAAACAATTAAAGAAAGAAACACAAAATTTGCAGGTATTCCAATAGGAATAAAAGATAATATATGTATAAAAAATACTAAAACAACTTGTAGTTCTAAAATGTTAGAAAATTTTGTTGCACCATATAATGCAACAGTTATAGAAAAACTGAATGAAGAAAACATGGTATATTTAGGTAAACTTAATATGGACGAGTTTGCAATGGGAGCTTCAACAGAATATTCTGCATTTAAAAAGACAAGAAATCCTTGGAATTTAAATACAGTGCCAGGAGGCTCAAGTGGTGGTTCTGCTGCTGCGGTAGCTGCAAATATGGTTCCATGGGCATTAGGCTCAGATACAGGTGGATCAATTCGTCAGCCAGCTTCTTTATGTGGTGTAGTTGGGTTAAAACCTACCTATGGTTTGGTATCAAGATATGGGCTGGTAGCATTTGCATCTTCACTAGACCAAATAGGTCCAATTACAAAAGATGTAAGAGATTCTGCAATGCTTTTAAACTTAATCACAGGGCATGATGAAAAAGACTCAACATCAGCAAATATTGATAAAAAAGATTATACAAAATCATTAAAAGAAGATGTAAAAGGACTAAAAATAGGTGTTCCAAAAGAATATTTTGGAGAAGGTATAAATGAAGAAGTAAAAAAATCTGTAAAAGAAGCAATTAAAAAATATGAAGAAATGGGAGCAATAGTAGAAGAATGTACTTTAGATATTGCAGACGAATCTTTAGCAGTTTATTATATAATTGCTTGTGCTGAGGCAAGTTCAAATTTAGGAAGATTTGATGGAATAAGGTATGGATATCGTACTAAAAACTTTACTTCATTAAAAGATATATACAAAAATTCAAGAAGCGAAGGCTTTGGAGCAGAAGTTAAAAGAAGAATAATACTTGGTACTTATGTACTTTCATCAGGATATTATGATGCATATTATAAAAAAGCACAAAAGGTAAGAACTATAATTAGAAAAGAATTTGAAAAATTGTTTGAAAAATATGATGTACTATTAACTCCAACATCACCAACTGTAGCGTATGAAATAGGTACAAAATCAAACAATCCATTAGAAATGTATTTAGCAGACCTTTGTACAGTAACATTAAATATTGCAGGACTTCCAGGAGTTTCGGTGCCATGCCGGAGTAGACAAAGCTGGTATGCCAATTGGTATGCAATTAATCGGAAAACATTTTGATGAAGAAACAATACTTAGAGCAGCATATACATACGAGCAAAATGCAAAATTTAGAGAAAATTATAAACCAGAATTTAAGAAGTAAGGAGAAAAAATATGTCAAGAGAAGATTATGAAATGGTTATAGGACTAGAAGTTCATAGCGAACTATCTACAAAAACAAAAATATTCTGTTCTTGTCCTACTGAATTTGGAGGAGAGCCAAATACTCATTGCTGTCCAGTATGTATGGCAATGCCTGGAACACTTCCAGTTCTAAATGAAAAAGTAGTAGAGTACGCAATAAAAGCAGGTCTTGCTACAAACTGCAAAATAGCAGATGTAAGTAAAAATGATAGAAAAAATTACTTTTATCCAGACCTTCCAAAAGCATATCAAATATCACAATATGATATGCCACTTTGCGAGCACGGGTATGTTGAAATAGAAGTAAATGGAGAAAAGAAAAAAATAGGACTTACCAGAATACATATTGAAGAAGATGCAGGAAAATTAAATCATGATGATTATGGAAGAGGAAGTTTAGTTGATTTAAACAGAGCAGGTGTTCCTTTGATAGAAATAGTTTCAGAGCCTGATTTAAGAAGCACAGAAGAAGTAGATTTATACTTGAAAAAATTGAAATCAATATTAGAATATATTGAAGTATCAGATTGTAAAATGCAAGAAGGATCATTTCGAGCAGATGTAAACGTATCTGTTAGAAAAAAAGGACAAAAAGAATTTGGAACAAGAACAGAAATGAAAAACATGAACTCATTTAGATCAATAATAAGAGCAATAGAATACGAAGCAGAAAGACAAATAGAAGTCCTAGAAGATGGAGGAAAAATAGACCAAGAAACATTAAGATGGGATGATGTATCTGGAAAAACTTTTCCAATGAGAGATAAAGAAGATGCTAAGGATTATAGATATTTTCCTGAACCAGATTTAGTTACAATTAAAATATCAGAAGAGATGATACAAAATATTAAAAACAGTTTACCAGAAATGCCAGAAAAAAGAAGGGAAAGATATGTGAAAGAATTTAATCTTCCAGAATATGATGCAAAAGTATTGACACAAGAGAAGGCACTATCAGATATGTTCGAACAGGCAAACAATATATGTAAAAATCCAAAAACTGTAAGTAACATGATAATGACAGACATTATTGGGTATCTAAATTTTGAAGAAATAGAAGCAAAAGAAATACCATTTACAGCACAGCAACTTGGAAATTTAGTATTATTAATAGATAAAGGAACTATTAGCTCAAGCATTGCAAAAAAAGTATTGCAAGAGATGTTTGAAAATCCACGAGAACCACAAAAAATAATAGAAGAAAAAGGTTGGATTCAAATATCTGATGAAGGTGCAATTAAAGAAGTAGTATTAAAAATATTAGAAGCAAATCCACAGTCAATTGCAGACTTTAAAGCAGGAAAAGATAGAGCATTAGGATTCTTAGTGGGACAAGCAATGAAAGAAACAAGGGGAAAAGCAAATCCTCAAATGCTAAACAAAATGTTCTTAGAAGAATTAAAAAAATAGAAAAGATAATATTGTAGTAATATAAAAATTTAAAGGATAAAGTTTCATACTAATACATAATATTACAAAAATATGATAAAAAAAGAACAAGTTTGTAACATTGCAAAAACAAATTGACAGTGATAATTTAAGAATATATAATAACAGAGTCTATTATTTATAAAAGGAGGAAAAATATGAACAGAATTAATAAAGCACGAAACATTCAAACTAACTTACACAACATGAAGAAATCAACTTCAAAGACTTCTGCTAAATTAATTTCTAACAAAGGTATTACTCTAATAACTTTAATTATCACAATAATTGTAATGCTAATTCTAGTAGCTGCATCAGTAACTGTAGCTTTGGAAGGTGGACTAATAGTAAAGACAAGAGAAGCAGCAGAAGAAACAGAAAAAGCAGAATTTTTAGATGTAGCACAAATAGCATATACAGATTTATGTTTAGCAAAAATTAAAAATGAAACTCCTGGATCAGTAACACTAGGAGAATTAACTGCAAAATTAATTAATGACCCTGTGTATGGAGAACAAATAACACAAGTAACTACAGGTGGTATAACTGACATAACATTAACCCCAGAAAGTTTAACTTTGAAACAAGGACAAAGTGGTACAATTGCTGTAACTTATGGAGAAAGTGAATCAACGTCAGAAGCATATATAAAGATAGGAAACAACTATTATAAAATAAACTTAGAGGGAACAAAAGTAACATTAGGAGAAAAAGTAAAACAGGTTCCAACAGGAAATACAGATGCAAAATTAACAGTAGAGAATAATAATGCAAAATTAACAGTAGTAGTAGAAAATTCAAGTATAAAGGTGACAGCTGCAGGAGATGCGCCAGTAGGAACTGTAAAGGTAACCGCGAAATATGGAACAATAGCAAAAGAAATAACAGTATCAATAATAAAAGATCCAAAGGAAACGGGAGAGCTAGGCAAGGCAGTCGATGCCTCAAAGTATGGTTCAATAGCATATAATTATAAAGCAAAAGATTATCCAAACTTGGTTTGGCAATTACTATATAAAGATTCGAAAAACGTATATTTAATTGCTGATACTGGTGAAGGTGAGTTCAGTGAATACAAAGATTCTCTATTTCAAGAGTTTGCTGGGGAGTTTGTAGGAGATGCGAGGGCTGAGAAATACACGAGCGGGTCGGATATAAGTCCTCAGGCAAAGTGGCTTTCTCCTAAGGCTTCACAATTGTTTTCAAGGGATGAGCTAAGTATTAATATGATTGAGACAGCTTATTTATCCGATACAAGTGATGATGGTCCTTGGAGTGGTTTCCTTGATGCCAACGGAAAAGCAGTTTGGGCTATGGGAAGTCCTACTGTAGAACTACTTATAAGCTCATATAATGCTACTCAGGGTACTAACTTATCAGTACAAGTTGGTCAAGATGGGTATATTTTACCAGACTTCCGGTGCTATATTTACTCAATCTGTTCAAAAAGGTTTATACAATAATCCTTTGCATTGGATGAATGGATATTGTTTAGCCTCTCCGTGTGATTCGATTCCGGATGTGGAGTATATGACAGAGAAGGGAATTTTATGTGTTAATGCAGAGAATAGTGAAATTCAGGACTTAAGCGTAACTGCCGGTTTATATTTTCGCCCTATTGTTTGCATTCCGGTTGAGAATTTTGATTTTACACTACGTTAATAATTGATTTAAAGTTAAAGTAAAAACTGTGCAAATTTCTATAAATTTTATTTAAGAATTTTGCGCAGTTTTTTTACTTAATTATTTTTCTTAATTTTATCCATTGCAAGTGCACATATGAAAAACATTACACCAAAAGTTAATCCAGTTTTAAATAAAATAATTCCTGAATCATATAATATGTGAGATATTGGATTTATTATGTACAAAAGTGAAATTATGCAAGAAATTATAAAAATTATAAGAGAAAACTTAAAGCCAGCAAACATTATTTTTAAAATATCTTTTTCCATATTTTTAACATTATTTATAATTTTTTTAATCATTTATATACCTCCAAAAAACCAAACTTCATATATTTATGTTAACATATAAAAAATAGTAAATCAAAGGTAATTATTGGAATGAAATTTAGATTTTGGAATTTGAATAATAGTAAAAAATTTATTTTAACACAAAAAAATGAAAGCAGACTTTTGTGTCTACTTTCATTTTAGCACTTAACATATAAAATTTGTTTTTTAAGATTAATTTATGCAATTGTGTTTAATTTTTTTGCTAAAGTAGATTTTTTTCTAGATGCTGTATTCTTTTTGATAACTCCCTTTGAACAAGCACCATCTATTTTTTTAACAGCTTCTCTGAAAAGTTTTTCAGCATTTTCTTTATTTCCTTCAACTACTGCAGCTTCGAATTTTTTTGTAGCTGTTTTATATTCAGATTTAATCATATTATTTCTCAATGTTTTCTTTTCGATAACATCAACTCTTTTTATTGCAGATTTGATATTTGGCATATATTTTGCACCTCCTTAAAGTCAAAATAAAATTCACTTTTTCTATTTTAACATGGAAAAACAAAATTTGCAAGTGTTTTCTTTACAATAGACTAAAATTTTAATATAA
>CANRGU010000055.1 GCA_947630255.1 uncultured Clostridia bacterium
TCATGTCCATGTGTTATTACAAGTCCTCTTATTTTTTCTTTGTTTTTTTCCAAATATGATAAATCTGGTATTACTAAATCAATTCCAAGCATGTCATCTTCTGGAAACGCTAAACCACAGTCTACTAATACAATATCATTGCCATATTCAAATACTGTAATATTTTTTCCAATTTCTAATAGACCTCCTAGTGGTATAATTTTTAAATTTTCTTTTTTGAATCTTACTTGTTCAACATTATTTTCTTTTGTTTTTTTAGTTTCTTTAGCATTAGGTCTATAGCTTCTTTTTTTAGGCTTTTCTACTACATTTTTGTCATTTACCTTTTTGTTTAACTTTTCTTCCATTATAACTCCTTTCTCCTAACTTTTGTATAATCTCATATTTAATACAAAAACACAACAATAAAAAAAATAGTTTAATATATTAAACTAATGATTCATTTTTTCATATATTTATATATTTTCTTTTTAAAATAATCATAAAAATATCTTATGTAAAAAACACACCATACATTTATTAATATTATTCTCTAATAATATTATTTTCCGAATCATTACTATTATATACAAAAATCTCATACTTACCTAAATTTTAGGTATTAACTTTAATGATTATACCATTTTTCAGCAGATTTGTCAATCATCGATACAAAGAGTAACACATTTTTTTTAAATGAATAATATATATCATGACATACAAATGAATACAAAATTTAAAGTTTAGAAGGGAGTTATGCGCCATGAGAAATTGTTGCTCATCAAATAATGATGAAATTTTGTGGTTTATCATTTTATTCTTATTGCTTTTCTGTGGATGCGGTAACAAAGGATGTTGCTGTTAAAATTTATCCTATTTAAGCTTTAATAAAATGTACTTAATTTTCAAGGAGGTGAATACTATGCCAGAAAACAGAGGAGGATGCGGATGCGGATTCGGATTTGGTGGAGATTGCTGCTGGATTATAATCCTTATTATATTAATATGCTGCTGTTGTGGAAACAATAACAACGGATGTTGCTAAAAATGTAAAAATAAAGGATAGTATTTAACCTATCCTTTATTTTATTTTGTTTTTCTTCTTTCCCCTTTTCTTCTTTCGCCTTTTCTTCTATCTTCAGATACTTCAATATTTTCTTGTCTTCTTTCTTCTTTTCTTCTATCCTTTTTTCTTCTATCTTCAAATATTTTACCTGATTTATCTGTAATCATATATAATCACCTCATAATTCTTTGGTATATTATGAGTATATTATATTTGTAATTATTCGTCAATACCATTAATTAATTGTTTTTTGTGTATTAGTACATTCCTTCCATTCCGCCTGGCATTCCTGCTTGTTCATGACCACATCCACATTCTTTTTCTTTTTTCTCTGTTACTACACTTTCTGTTGTAAGTATCATAGATGCTATACTTGCTGCATTTTGAAGTGCACTTCTAGTTACTTTGGTTGGATCTACTATTCCTGCTTTTTTCATATCAACATATTCTTCTTTTGCTGCATTAAATCCAATTCCTGGTTTGCTTGATTTTATTTTATCTAATATAACTGCACCTTCAAGTCCTGCATTTGCTGCAATTTGTCTTACTGGTTCTTCTAATGCTCTTAATACTATTTTTGCACCTATTTTTTCCTCTTCGTCTAATGTTTCTATTACTTTTTCTACTTTTGGAGCTACGTTTACAAGTGCTGTTCCTCCTCCTGCTACAATACCTTCTTCAACTGCTGCTTTTGTTGCAGAAAGTGCATCTTCTATTCTTAATTTCTTTTCTTTCATTTCAACTTCTGTTGCTGCACCAACTTCTATTACTGCAACTCCTCCAGCAATTTTTGCTAAGCGCTCTTGCAATTTTTCTTTATCAAATTCACTCTTTGTATCTTCTAGAGCTGTTCTTATTTGTTTAACCCTTGCTTCTATTTGAGATTTATCTCCTGCTCCATCTACTATTATTGTATTTTCTTTTTGTACTTTTACTTGTTTTGCTCTACCTAATTGTTCTATGGTTGTGTCTTTTAATTCTAGTCCTAAATCACTTGTAATTACTTCTCCACCTGTAAGTACTGCAATATCTTCTAGCATTTCTTTTCTTCTATCTCCAAATCCTGGTGCTTTTACTGCAACTACATTTAAAACTCCTCTTAGTTTATTTAATACAAGTGTTGATAGAGCTTCGCTTTCGATATCGTCAGCAATTATTACTAGTTTTCCTGATGCTTGCATTAAATTTTCTAATAATGGTAAAACTTCTTGTATATTGCTGATTTTTTTGTCTGTTATTAATATATATGGATTTTCCATTATAGATTCCATTTTGTCTGTATCTGTTACAAAATATGGAGAAATATATCCTTTATCAAATTGCATACCTTCAACTACGTTAAGTCCTGTTGATGCTGTTTTTGACTCTTCTATTGTAATTACTCCGTCTTTTGATACTTTTTCCATTGCGTCTGCAATTAATTCTCCTATTTCTTGGCTGTTTGCAGAAATACTTGCAACTCTAGCAATATCTTCTTTTCCGTTTATTTCAGAACTAATTTCTTTTAGCCCTTCTACTGCTGCTTCGACTGCTTTATCAATTCCTCTTTTTATTGCCATTGTATCTCCGCCTGCAGCTACATTTTTAACACCTTCTTTTATTATGCTTTGCGCAAGTACTGTTGCTGTTGTTGTACCATCACCTGCAATATCATTTGTTTTTGTTGCGACTTCTTTTACAAGTCTTGCTCCAACATTTTCGTAAGGATCATCTAGCTCAATTTCTTTTGCTATTGTAACACCATCGTTTGTAATTAAAGGTGCTCCAAAGTTTTTATCAAGTACAACATTTCTTCCCTTAGGTCCAAGTGTTACTTTAACTGTGTCTGCTAATATATTTACACCATTTAACATTTTCTTTCTGGCTTCTTCACCAAATTTAATTTCTTTTGACATTATATATCCTCTCCTTCTTATTATTTAGTTATTGTAGTTATCAACATTACTCTACTATTGCAAGAATATCCTCCTGCTTTACTATTGTATATTCTGTGCCTTCATATTTTACTTCTGTTCCAGAATATTTATTTATAATAACTTTGTCACCTTCTTTTATATACATCTTTACATCTTCTGTTCCTGGTCCTACTGCAACAACTTCTGCAATTTGTGGTTTTTCTTGTGATCCACTAGATAGTATGATTCCGCTTTTTGTTGTTTCTTCTGCTTCTACCATTTTGATAAGAACTCTGTCTGCTAATGGTTTTATCATAATCACATTCCTCCTTTAGATTTTGCTATTTGTCAGTTTTTGTAACAAATTAGCAGTCAATTACATCGACTGCTAATAATTTATACCCATTATATAAAAAAGTCAATAGGTTTTATTAATTTTATTCTTATTTTTTGAGATTATGAATTTTTATACATTATATTCTTTAGCTTTTTCTTCTAATAACTTAAAATTACAGCTTCTTAATATTAAAGATGTTTTTTTATATTTTGTGACTAAATTATAAACTTTCATAGATTTTTTCAATATTTGTTCACTATTTTTTATACAATATATATGTTCTTTTTTTAATAAGCTATAATTTTTATCTTCTTTAATATTAAAATATATAATTACATTATCAATTACTGGTATCATATTATTAAAATTTATTACTCCAATTACTTTCTTATTATCATCTTTTATTAAAAATATATCTATTGGCAGTTTGTTTTCTTTTTCTAATTTTTCAAATATTATATGCTTTTCTTTTGGTGATGATAATGGTGCAAAATACTTTTGCTCATTATCATTCTGTATTAATACTCCTATATATGGTTTATTGTTTTTTTGTTTTGAATTGTCTTGGACTTTTGAATCAAATTTTCTTAAATATTTTATATAATCTTCATTAATTTTAACAAAATATAAGTTTCTCACTATAAAATCTCCTAACAAAAAAGGAACTAATAAATTTTATTAGCCCCCTATTAAATTCTTTTATGGTGCTCACTTAAAGGCTTGAGCTTCTCCTAACTTTTATAGTGTTCACTTATATATGGTAGAACTTCACCAAACTTTTATGGTGCTCACTTAAAGGCTTGAGCTTCTCCTAACTTTTATATTATAATTATATGATTATATTGAATAATTGTCAATACAAAATTGTAATTTTTTTACATTTTTATTTTACTTCTATGTTTTCTTGTCCTACTATTTCTTCAAATGCTTTTAGTATTTGTTCATTAAAATATATTGTTCCACATGGCTTTAATGTACCATTATCATTTACTTGAACTGCAATATTGTTTCTATCTCCTGAAAAGAATTTTATTGCGCCCCTTAATTTATCTTTTTGAATTTCAGAAATGTTTGTTATATTTATTGTTAGTGTTTTCGGTTTGTCCATTTTAGTTGTTTGGCAAAAAAGGGGTCTGTCCCCTTTTTTGCCATTAAATTCGGTTATGGTGTTTGCAACTATTTTTACTGGTTCGTCTTCTCTTATGCTTAATCTTCCGTCTATTAATACAATATTGTCTTCTATCAATATATTTTGTGATTTACTGTAGCAACTATCAAAAACAATTATTTCTGTGCTTCCATATAAATCTTCTACTGTCATAAATGCCATTAATGTATTTCTTTTTGTATACTTCTTTTTTATAGAATTTATAATTCCAACATATTTCACTTGTTTTCCGTCATCATTTAAATTGTTTGCCTCGTTCATTTGCATCATTTGAAGTGTATTTATTGTAGCAACTTGTTGTATTTTTTCTTTTAATTTTTCTAATGGATGTCCTGATATGTATATACCTAGCATTTCTTTTTCCATTGATAATAGCTCTTTTTCATCAAATTCCTTTAATGTTGTAAAATTATATTTCATGTTTTCAATTTTTTCATCTTCTGCTTTTCCTAAATCGAACATTGTAACTTGTCCTTGCATTGTTTTTCTTGATGTATCGTTTATTGTATCTAGTATGCCCTCAAATGATGCAAGGAGTGTACTTCTTGTTTGTTCAAATTCGTCAAATGCTCCTGCTTTGATTAAACTTTCAATACATTTTTTATTAACAGATTCACCTGACATTCTTTCGCAAAAGTCTGTAAAGCTTTTGAATTCACCATTTTTTTCTCTTTCGCTCACAATTGTATCAACTACTGCATTTCCTACATTTTTAACGCTTCCGAAGTCCGAATCTTATTTTGTTTTGGTCAACAGTAAATTTAGTATAACTTTTGTTAATATCTGGTTTTAATATTTCAATTTTTAGTCTTTTACATTCATCTATATACTCTGGCACTTTGTCTAAATTCCCTAAAAAGCTGTTTAATGTTGCTGCCATAAATTCTGGTGCATAATATGTTTTTAAATATGCTGTTTGATATGCTACTACTGCATAAGCTGCTGCATGTGACTTGTTAAATGCATATTTTGCAAATTCAGCCATTTCATCAAATATTTTATTTGCATCTTCTTTGCTTATTCCGTTTCTAACACAACCTGGAATTATTATATTTCCATTTTCATCTGTTTGTCCATTTATGAAATATTCTCTTTCTTTTGCCATTACATCTAGCTTTTTCTTTCCCATTGCACGCCTTACAAGGTCTGCTCTTCCGAAGTGAGTATCCCGCTAAGTCTCTAACTATTTGCATAACTTGTTCTTGATATACCATACATCCATAAGTTACATTAAGTATTGGTATTAAGCTTGGATGTGTATATTCACTATGTTCAGGATCTAACTTATTTTTGATATATCTTGGTATTTGATCCATTGGACCTGGTCTATATAAAGAAACTCCTGCTATTATATCCTCAAGGCTGTCTGGTTTTAGTTCCTTCATAAAGTTTGTCATACCTTGACTTTCAAATTGGAATACTCCGGATGTATTTCCGCTTCTCCAAGTTTCTTCAAAAACCTTTTGGTCATTCATTTCTTTATCTATTTTTACATCTATTCCCCTACATTTTTTTACAAGTTTAATTGTATCAGATATTACAGTAAGAGTTCTAAGTCCTAAAAAGTCCATTTTTAATAACCCTAGTTCTTCTAGAGTTGTCATTATAAATTCTGTAGATATTGTTCCTTCATTTACATATAAAGGCACATAGTCTATAACTGGGTCTTTTGTAATAACTATTCCACAAGCATGAGTAGAAGCCTGCCTTGGCATACCTTCTAGCCCCATTGCTATATCTAGTAATTTTCTTGTTTCTTCATCTTTTTCATAAAGCTCGCCCAATTCTCTGTTTTGCTCTAAGGCTTTTTTTATCGTAATATGTAATTCGTTTGGTATCATTTTTGCAAGTTTATCTGCTTCAGCATATGGCAAATCTAATGCTCTTGCAACATCTCTTATTACCATTCTTGCAGACATTGTTCCAAATGTTATAATTTGTGAAACATGGTCTCTTCCATATTTTCGCCCCACATAGTCTATAACTTCGCTTCTTCTTTCATAGTCAAAATCTATATCAAAATCGGGCATACTAATTCTTTCTGGATTTAAAAATCTTTCAAAGAGTAAGTTATATTTTATTGGGTCTATATCTGTTATTCCTAATGCGTATGCAACTATTGAACCTGCACCCGAACCACGTCCGTGGTCCTACACTTATTCCATTTGTTCTTGCATAGTTAATAAAGTCCCAAACTATTAAGAAATAATCTACATATCCCATTTTTTCTATTACTGATAATTCATATTCAAATCTATCTTTTATTTCTTTTGGTGGATTTTCGCCGTATCTTCTTTTTAGTCCTTCGGTGCTTAGATGTATAAAATAATCTGTATGAGTTGCAAATTCTTTTGGAACTTCATAATTTGGAAGTTTTGTATTACCAAATTCAAATTCTACATTGCATTTTTCTGCAATTTTTACTGTGTTTTCTATTGCTTCTGGAACATTTTTAAAATATTCTGCCATTTCTTCTGGTGATTTTATATAGAATTCGTCTGTTCCCATTCTCATTCTGTCTTCGTCTGTCATTCTTTTTCCTGTTTGTATACATAGCAAAATTTCATGATTATATGCATCTTCTTTTTTTAGATAATGTGCATCATTTGTTGCAACAAGTGGAATATTTAGTTTTTTAGACATTTCTATTAACTTTTGGTTTACTAAAACTTGCTCTGGGAGCCCGTTTGGTTGTATTTCTAAATAATAGTCTTCACCAAATAAGTTTTTATGCCAAAGTGCTATTTCTTCTGCTTTTTCTATATTATCGTTTAAAATTTCTCTATTTACATTTCCTGCAAGGCATGCACTTAAAGCAATTAGGCCTTCATGATATTTTTCTAAGATTTCATAATCTATACGAGGTTTATAATAAAAACCCTCCGTAAATCCCATTGAAACTAATCTACTTAAATTTTTGTATCCTGTTTGATTTTTTGCAAGCAATATTAAATGATAGTAATGGTTATCTATATTAGCTTCCTTGTCAAATCTTGTTCTAGGGGCAACGTAAACCTCACATCCTATAATAGGCTTTACTCCTTCTGCCTTGCATGCTTTATAAAAGTCTACTACTCCAAACATTACTCCATGGTCAGTAATGGCAATAGAATCCATTCCTAATTCTTTTGCTCTTTTAGGTAAATCTTTTATTCTATTTGCTCCATCTAGCAAACTAAATTCACTATGGACATGTAAATGAACAAAATCAGGCATAAAATCTCTCCTTTTTATGCCTGTATTATATTACAAACTTCAACTTTTATCAATGCAATATTTTATAAATTTGTTTAATTTAGAAATTCATTACAGATTTTTAGATGTTGACATTTTTTAGCATTTTGACATATTATGTAATTCATTGTATAATGTATATACAAATCTTTTTTTGAAAGGAGCGTCTTTTATGGTTACGCCCACAATAGACCTCGCAGAGCTTTTTCGGCACATACAGGAAATAAACTTTAATTTGGAAAGTGCAAGTATGGAAACAAAGATGGAATTAGATTTTTATAAAACTGTTTTTTCAGCTTTTATGGAAAGTCTTGATTCCTCCCTCTTTCAAACTTTGATCCCTGTACATTTTAAAGTTTGCACTCTTCATAAGGCAAAAG
>CANRGU010000056.1 GCA_947630255.1 uncultured Clostridia bacterium
AAAAACTTGGATGTCAATTCATTAAAAGGTATGAAGTTTTAACTTAGATATTAATTTTTAAATTTTATAAATATATTCGCATTTTGAAAGGGGGAAAAATAATGGTAAAAATAAGATTACAAAGAGCAGGTAAAAAGAAATCACCTTTTTATCATATAGTTGTTGCTGATTCTAAATCACCAAGAGATGGAAAAATAATTGAACAAATAGGAACTTATAATCCTATGGTTGAACCATCTGAACTAAAATTAGATAAAGAAAAAGTAGAGCAATGGATAAAAAATGGAGCAAAACCAACAGATACAGTAAAACGTCTAATTGAGAAGGAGGCTTAAAATTTATGAAAGACTCATTAGAAGCTATAATTAAAGGCTTAGTAAATAATCCATCAGAAGTTTCTATTAATGAAATAAGTGGAGAAAAGCAGATCGTTTTTGAAGTAAAAGTTGCAAATAACGATATGGGAAAAGTAATTGGCAGAGAAGGAAGAATAGCAAAAGCAATTAGAACAATAATGAAGGCACTAGCTGCAAAAGAAGGAAAAAAAGTTACTGTAGAGTTTATTGATTAAGGTATGTAAATAATGGAAGAATATTTTGAAGTAGGTCAAATTGTGAATACATCTGGTTTAAAAGGGGTTATAAAAGTAAAACCATTTACAGATGACATTCAAAAATTTAATAATTTTAAAACAATATATATATCAATAAAAAAAGAACTCAAAGAATTTAAAATACAACAAGTAAGATTTAGCAAAAATATGGTATTTCTAAAATTAGAAGGAATTGATACCATAGAAGAAGCAGAAAATTATAGAAACCTTTATCTAAAAATAAAAAGGGATAAAAATGAAAAGTTAGAAGAAAATTCTTACTATATTGTAGATATAATTGGATGCACAGTTTATACTGATGAAAATAAAGAATTAGGAATAATAACAGACGTATTTTCTACAGGAAGCAATGATGTATATGTTGCAAAAGATAAATTAGGAAAGCAAATTTTATTACCAGCAATAAAGCAAGTGATAAAAAATGTAGATATAGAAAATAAAACCATAATAGTTCATTTATTGGAAGGTTTGATATGAAAATAGATGTACTTACACTTTTTCCTGAAATGTTTTCTAGTTTAAAAGAAAGTATTATAGGAAGAGCAATAGAAAATAATTTAATAGAAACTAATTTAATTAATATTAGAGATTTTTCTAAAGACAAGCACAAAAAAGTAGATGATACTCCATATGGCGGTGGAGCAGGAATGGTTATGAAACCTGACGTAGTATATGATGCATTCAAATCTATTGAAAGCACGGATGCAAAAACTATATATTTATCACCTCAAGGAAAAATATTAAATCAAGATAAGATAAAAGAATTGTCTAAAGAAACTCATCTTATACTACTTTGTGGTCATTATGAAGGAATAGACCAAAGAGTATTAGATGAAATTGTAGATGAAGAAATATCAATTGGAGATTATGTTTTAACAGGTGGAGAATTACCTGCAATGGTGCTCATAGATTCAGTATCTAGATACATAGAAGGTGTAATTAATAAAGAATCTATAAAAGAGGAATCATTTTCAAATGGATTATTAGAATATCCACAATATACAAGACCAGAGATATTTTTAAATAAATCGATACCAGAAGTTTTAAAATCTCGGAAATCATAAAGAGATAGAAAAATGGAGAAAAGAAAAATCTATAGAAATAACGAAACAGAAAAGACCTGAATTATTAGATAAAAATTAAAATAGGAGGTAAAATTTAATGGACATTATAAAATCAATCGAACATGAACAAATGAAAAACAAAGTTCCTGTACTTAATGTCGGTGATACAGTAAAAGTTCATGTAAGAGTAAGAGAAGGAAACAGAGAAAGAATACAAGTATTCGAAGGAATAATTATAAAAGTACAAGGTGGAGGAGTAAATCAAACATTTACTGTAAGAAAAACATCTTATGGTGTAGGAGTTGAAAAAACATTTTTAGTACATTCACCAACAGTTGAAAAAGTTGAGGTAGTAAGAGTAGGTAAAGCAAGAAGAGCAAAACTATTCTATTTAAGAGATAGACTTGGTAAATCTGCTAAGACTAGAGAAAAAGTTGGAGCAAGAATTGAAACTAAAGAAGTTACAATTAAAGAAGAATTAATTGAAGAACCAGCAGTAGAAGAAGTAAATACTGAAGCTGAAACAGTAGAAACAGCAGAAGTAGCTCCAGAAACTAGTGAAGCAACAGCTAAAGAAGAAACAGTAGAAGTTAAAGAAAAACCAAAAGCAGAATAATGCATAAGAGCTTTTCCGTAGAGGAGAGGCTTTTTTTTATGCACAAATTTATTGTGATAAATAGTGCATTATGTAATAAAACGAATAAAAATGTCATAAAAATGTCATATATAATAATTTGAAATAATCGAACCGAGCAAACACTATTTCCGTAAACCTTCAGAAAAGACTGTTTAAAAGTACCAAATTTATGCTAATTTATACCATTGATTTAATTAAAAAAACAACTATAATATATTTAAGTAAAAGAATAAGCAATAAAGGTGGTAAAAATGAAGAGAGTAAAGATTTTATTAATTGCGTTAGTATTGATTTTATCAGGTGTATTTTTTAGTTATGTTAATGCACAAGCGCCAGATCTAAGCACTGGAAATACAAGAACGTTAAAATTTAAAGAGCGGTAGACCATTTGCAGGAGCAGACGGTGATGGAGATAATCCTATATATCTATACACTGTAAGCAGCGGCAGTAACGCAAGTGTTCGATATGTAGTAGGAAAAATCTATGATTCGGCAGATATAAAATCTAGTAGTATTATGCAAAAATTTGTTAGAAATTTTACTACATTGGATTCAGATATATATGAATATTCTGAAACATTTTATTGTTTAAGAGGTGGAATAGGATTCGGTAATTCACAAAATAGTGTTAGTGCAGTTCAACAAATAGATGCAATCGATGCAGAGGAAGAAGTTACAGTAATTGGAGAAATGCACAAAGAACCAAAAGCTATAGCAGCAAAAATGGGACAATACAGTGAAAGTATAAAATGGTCACAATCAGATGTGGCAAGTGGAGATTTAAAAATAACACTTTCTGTACCAACAGGTGATGGAATAACAGGCGGAAGTTCTAAAAAGGATTATACATTTAACTTATACAATGCAGTATTATGGATAATTGATGAAGCATATTTGCCAATGGATAAAATAAGTGATGGTGTTAAAGTATATGATGCAAACGAATATAAAACAGAATTATTGACAAAAGCAGGAATACCTAAGGCTCAACAAGCAGATATTACAACAAACGATATAGAAGTAATACAACAATTAGCAATATGGTATTTTACAAATTATGATGAACAAGATAAGCATGTAGTGCCAACAGTATCACAAAGTACAATGTATCCAGCTCAATTTTTAACAGTTGGAATACAAAGCAAATTAAATACTCTAAGAGAAAATAATTTAGATAGATTATATCAATATTTTATATATGGTGCAGCACAAAATGCAGAAACATATAAAATAGAAGATGGCACAAGAGCAAGAACAAAACCAGTTGAAGATAATAAATTTGACACAACAGAACCATTAACAATAACAAAAGGAACTTTGGAAGATAATGAACTTTATAATTATTATGAAATAGGACCAATTAAATTTGTTGAAAATGACGAAGGACCTTCAAAAGACGGAACAAAACAGACCGTTGATGCTTCTAATATCGTTTTATATGATGCAACAGAAGAAGTAATACCAAAGACAGTATCGCTTAAAACACAAACTAGTGATGGTAAAGTAATTAGACATGTGGTTTATAAATTCTTAGAAAGTGACACTGATGAAGAAGTAACAACATTAGAAAAAGGAAAA
This sequence comes from uncultured Clostridia bacterium, assembly GCA_947630255.1. Classification (GTDB taxonomy): domain Bacteria; phylum Bacillota; class Clostridia; order TANB77; family CAG-508; genus CAG-452. Next base: position 3,893 of record CANRGU010000056.1, read on the forward strand.
GAATACAAAATAAGAATATATAAAGAATTCGAAAAAGGCGTTAGTAGTGGCGCAACTGATAGATTTTTTGCAAAATATGATATGTCTAAATTTACATTAAAAACAATGAACACATATTCAACAACAACTGCAACTTTCCTTGCAGGAGATGAAGCTACTCAACCAGTTGTAGAAATAGAAAAAGAATCAAAAACTAAAGGTGATTCTATAACAACAGATGAAAAAAAGATGTTTGATTTATCATTAAGAAAATTTATAACGAAAATAGGTGAAAATAAAATACCAGATGAGCAAAGCAGAGTTCCAGAAGTAGATGCTACTGAATTAATTGCTGGAACTAAACCTAGCAAAGGTGCTGTAGTAGGCACAGAAGGTACAGAGCATACTGCAACATACAGTCATCCAAAAAATCCATTAACAGTAAAAAAAGAAGATAAAGTAGTTTATACTATAAGAATATATAATGAAGGCGAAGTAGACGGAACAGCATCAGAAATAACAGATTATATACCAGAAGGATTAGAATTTATACAAAGCGATAGTACAATAAATGATAAGTACCAATGGCAAATAAAAGACGGAAACAATAGAATAATTACAACAAGTTATCTACAAGATGTGACAATTCCTGCATTTATAGATGGAAACCAAGATAATGAAGTGCCAGAAGATAGTAAATATAAAAAAGAGACAACTAAAGATGGAAAATACATATACTATGCAGACGTAGAAGTTGAATGTAAAGTAGTAAAAGAGCCTGGAGAAGAAGATGTTTCGCTAAGAAATATTGCAGAAATTACGAAAGATAAAGACAAAGAAGGAAGAGAAGTAGATGACAGAGATTCAACACCAGGAAATGTAGAAAGAGGAAATTATGTGCCAACAGTTGATAATAGTACATATCAACAAGATGATGATGACTATGAAGATTTAGTATTAAAAGCAGTAACAGAAGTAACAGTAACAAAAGAATGGAATGATGAAAGCGATCAAGATAGTAAAAGAGATAAGTATACAGTAAAAATAACAGGTACTGCTAAAGGAAAAGTAGTATATGAGGATGAGCAAGAGTTACCAAAAGATACATTAACATATAAATGGACAAACTTAGATAAGTTCTCAGAAGGAGAAAAAATAGTTTATACAGTAACAGAAAGCAAAATACCATCAGGCTACAATGCAAGTATATCAGGAGATCAAGATTCAGGATATAAAATAGTAAACACACATAAACCTGGTACAACGAATATTAGAGTAACAAAAATATGGGAAGATGATGGAGACAGAGATGGAAAAAGACCAGAAAATATAGAAGTAGAACTATATAAAACGGTTGAAGGGCAAAAAGAAACAACAGGACAAAAGAAAACATTAGATGAAGAAAATGGATGGACTGCCACATTTACAGATTTACAAGAAAAAGAAAATGGAAAAGATATAGAATATACAGTAGAAGAAGTAGGAACATTGCCAGAAGGATACGAAAGTAAAATAACAGGAACAGCAGCAGAAGGATACACAATAACAAATACATATACACCAGAAGAAACAGAAGTAACAGTAACCAAGGAATGGAATGACGAAAATAATAAAGATGAAATAAGAGGAGAATATGAGGTAACATTAACTGGTAGGGCACATGGAAGAACTGTATATATAAATACTAAAGTTTTACCAAGTGATACATTAACATACACATGGAGAAACTTAGAGAAATATTCACAAGGAGAAAAAATAGTTTATACAGTAACAGAAACTAAAATACCATCAGGATATAGTGCAAGTATTACAGGAGATCAAGACACAGGATATACAATTACAAATACACATATACCAGACAAACCATTTGATTTAAGCCTAAGAAAATACATAACATCAATAAGAAGAAATGGAGAAGAAGTTGACTTTGAAGACAGAACACCAATAATAAACACAGAAACATTAATAAATGGAACATTTAACAGAAACGGAGAATTAGAACACACAGCAACATATGAACATTCAAAAGAACCATTAATAGTAAAAAGAGGAGATATAATAACATACACATTAAGAATATACAACGAAGGAGAAAGGGCAGGATACGCAACTGAAATAACAGATTATATCCCAGAAGGATTAGCATTAATAAAAGACTACAACACAAATTTTGACAACGAATGGCAATTGCCAAGTAATTTAGACAGCAACAAAGTAATGAAGCTAGTAGGAGAAGACGGATTCTACAAAACAGAAGAAGACGTAAAGAACTTTGACCTAGAAGACTTTACAGGAATAAACAGTTTAAGCGAAGTAGAATTAATAAAAGGAGAAGTAGCAATAACAACAAACGCCTTAGACGAAGAACTAATAGGAGCATTTGATAAAGACAAAGAAGAAGCAGAAGAAGACGAAGAATGGCAAAAAGCAGAGCAAGGAGCAGGAGGACTATACTACAAGGACGTAGAAGTAACATGTTTAGTAATAGCAGAAAACACATATAAAGGAACAATAACAAACATATCAGAAATATCAGAAGACAAAGACGAAAACAACAGAGAAGTAGAAGACAGAGACTCAGAGCCAAACAACAAAGAAAACCCATATGAAACATGGCAAGAAGACGATGATGACTATGAGCCAGTAGTATTAAAATACTTTGACTTAGCATTAAGAAAATTCATAACAGAAATAGAAACAAAAGGAAATAAAGAAGAAGTAACAACAAGAATACCAAGACCAACAATAGACGAAGAAAGCGGAAACATCAAATACGAGCATGACAAAGATCCAGTATATGTAGCAAACAACGATGTAGTAATATACACAATAAGAGTATACAATGAAGGAACAATGGAAGGATATGCAGAAGAAATAACAGACGACATACCAGAAGGACTAGAATATTTACCAGAACATGAAATAAACAAAGAATATGGCTGGACAATGTATGACGACGAAGAAGAAGAAACAGAAGAAGTAGAAAAAGCAGTAAAAGTAAAAACAAGATACCTATCAGAAGCAGAAGGAGAAGCAGAAGAAAGAGACAATCTACTAAAAGGATTTGACAGTAGCAAAGGAATAAGTGAAGAAGAGCCATACAACCCAGACTATAGAGACGTAAAAATAGCATTTAGAGTAACAGAACCAAGCACATCAGACAGAATAATAACAAACAGTGCACAAATATCAGAAGACAGTGATGACGATGAAGACTCAACACCAGACGAATGGAACGAAGGAGAAGACGACCAAGACAAAGAGCATATCTATGTAAAATACTTTGATTTAAGCTTACTAAAATGGGTAACAAAAACAATAGTAACAGTAGACGGAAAAACAACGACAACAGAAACAGGGTTCAAACCAAACACCGGAAAAACAGAAACAGAAGGAATAAGAGACAACGAAGAAAACGAGCCAGTAGCGAAAGTAGAATTAGACAGAAAGAAACTAGACAAAACGACAGTAAAATTTGTATATAAAATCAGAGTAACAAACGAAGGAGAAATAGAAGGATATGCAACAGAAATAACAGACTACATACCAGAAGGATTAGAGTTTATAGAAGCAGACAACAAAGCATATGGATGGAAAAAAGAAGGAGAAAACAAAGTAACAACAAGAGCATTAGAAACGAAGCTATTAAAACCAGGAGAAAGCAGTGAAGTAGAAATAGTATTCACATGGAAGAAAGACAAAAACAACTTAGGAATAAAAACGAACATAGCAGAAATAAGTGAAGACTATAACGAGTACAACTCAGAAGATATAGATTCAACACCAGACAATAAGAAAAATCCATATGAAAAAGAACAAGAAGACGATGATGACTTTGCACTAGTAATATTATCATTAAAAACAGGAAAAGGAGTATCATATACAATACTAAT
>CANRGU010000057.1 GCA_947630255.1 uncultured Clostridia bacterium
GGTTCTTTTGGTATCTCGTAACCATTGTTATTACTGGTTTGTATAGGATTGCGGTTATAATATCTCATCTCCTCTGAAAATACGCATCCGCAATATTTTTGCATATACAAGCCAAGTTCTCTTGCTTTTCTTTGACCTTCTCTAAAACCTACTCTAAAATCTCTATATACAAATTCTATTCCATATTCTTTTGCAAGTTTTTCTCCTAATGCTTTTAATGCCTCATGATTCTGATATGGACTTACAAGTAGTGTTGTAGAAAAGCTATCATATCCATGTTCTTTTGCATATTTTGCTGTTTGCTCAAGTCTTACTCTGTAACAGTAATTTATACATCTGTTTTCTAAATCATTAATTACATTTTTGCAAAATTCTTTTAAGCCATAATTATCTTCAAATATGGCTTGTACATTTATTGATTTTGTATATTCTTTTAAACAGTCTCTTCTTGCTTCATATTCTTTATATGGATGTATATTTGGATTATACCAATATACTGTTGGTTCTATTTTTTCATTTCTTAAAGTTTCTATACAATATACACTGCATGGTGCACAACATGTATGTAATAATAATTTCATTTTACTCCTCTTCTACATTAATTTTTTTCTCTATTATATATTCTGGTCTTTTTTTAGTATCATCATAAATTCTTGCTATATATTCTGATATCATCCAAATTGACACTAATTGTACTCCTGCAAAGAATGTAACTGCAACCATTATTGAAGTCCAACCAGCCGTTAAATTATTAAGTTTAAATATATATGATATTATAGCGTATACCAATATTATAAATGATATAAATATCGAAAAAACTCCAATTCCTCCTATTATTTTTAAAGGTTTTGTAGAAAAACTAATAATTCCGTCTCCTGCAAGCTTAAGCATTTTTTTCAATGGATACTTTGTTTTTCCTGCAAAACGTTCTTGTCTTTCATATTCTATTGGTGTTTGCTTAAATCCTACCCAGCTAAATAATCCTCTTAAAAATTTATTGTGTTCTGGCAGAGAATTAATTACATCAACAACTTTTTTATCAGCTAATCTAAAATCTCCTGTATCTTTTGGAATTTCTACATCTGATAAGCCATTTAATATTCTATAAAACATTTTTGCAGTTATAAGTTTAAATTTAGACTCACCTTTTCTCGTTTTTCTTTTTGCATATATTACATCATTTCCTTGTTCCCATAATTTTATCATATCTACTAATAATTCTGGTGGATCTTGCATGTCACTATCTATTATAAGAGCACAGTCTCCTGTTACATATTTTAATCCTGCCGTTACTGCAACTTGATGTCCAAAGTTTCGTGAAAATGATATAACTTTTACGTTTTTATCTTCTTTTGCTATTTCTTCTAATAATTCTAATGTTTTATCTTTGCTTCCATCATTTACAAATATTATTTCATGCTCGAACTCACTTAAGCTGTTTAGTACTACTTTAGTTCTTGTGTAACATTCTTTTACTACTTCTTCTTCAAAATACATTGGTATTACTACTGATATTTTTTTCATAATTAGTCTCCTTTATATTCTAACCCTAAATGCTTATATGCATTTGGAGTTGCAATTCTTCCTCTAGGTGTTCTTGATAAAAATCCCATTTGTAACAAATATGGTTCATATACGTCTTCTATTGTTTCTGTTTCTTCTCCTATTGTTGAGGAAAGAGTTTCAATTCCTACAGGTCCTCCTGAATAACTAAGTATTATAGTTTTTAATATTTTTCTATCTATATTATCTAGTCCGTAATTCATCTATTTCTAATTTTTCTAATGCGATTTTTGCTATTTCTTCTGTAATAATTCCATCACCTAAAACAGCTGCATAATCTCTTACTCTTTTTAATAATCTATTTGCTATTCTTGGTGTTCCTCTAGAACGCCTTGCGATTTCCATTGATCCTTTTTCGTCTATTTTAACATCTAAAATATTTGCTGACCTTCTTACTATTGTATTTAATTCATTTTCATTGTAAAGCTCTAGTCTATGTACTATTCCAAATCTGTCTCTTAAAGGTGTTGTAAGTGAACCTGCTCTTGTAGTTGCACCTATTAAAGTAAATTTAGGAAGTTCTAGCCTAATTGACCTTGCACTAGGTCCTTTACCAATTATTATATCTAAATTATAATCTTCTAACGCAGGATAAAGAATTTCTTCAACACTTCTGTTTAATCTGTGTATTTCGTCTATAAATAATACATCATTTGGTGAAAGGTTTGTTAAAAGTGCTGCTAAATCTCCCGGCTTTTCTATTGCTGGTCCAGATGTTATTCTAATATTTGTATTCATTTCATTAGATATAATACTTGCTAGCGTTGTTTTACCAAGCCCCGGAGGACCGTATAATAAAATATGGTCTAGTGGTTCATTTCTTTTTTTTGCTGCTTGTATATATATTTTCATATTTTCTTTAACTTTAGTTTGTCCTATGTATTCATCTAATGTTTTTGGTCGCAAAGAAACTTCTGCAATTTCTTCTGATTCGTCTTGCAATTTTGGAATTAATAAATTCTCGTTTTCGTCCATTTTTTACCTCTCATTTCAGTTTTATTATATATTTAAGTTTAGTTTTATGCAATACTATAACATTAAAAAAAAGGGAGAAATTGCTTTTAAGCTAAATCCCCCACTTAATTAATTATAATACATAAAGTAATATACAGAAAAATTGTAATATGCTTCCTAATAGAATAAATAGATGGAATATAGAGTGAATATATTTGTGCTTTACTCCTACTCCATATAGTATTGCTCCTATTGTATATGCTATTCCTCCAGAAACTAATAGTATTATTCCTGGCAATGGTATTAGTTTTGGTAATAAATCGACTCTAATTATTATTGCCCATCCCATTGCTATATAACAAATCATTGAAAACACACGATATTTTCTTAAATCTATTGCGTTTAATACTATTCCAAGTATTGCAGCTCCCCAAATTAATGCAAACATAATCCAACCAAGTATTGGATCATAAGCTCTAAAAGTACATAGTGTAAATGGAGTATATGAACCTGCTATTAATAAAAATATAGTGCAATGATCTAATATTTGCATTACTTTTTTTCCTGTAATTCTTGGAGATAGTCCATGATATATACTAGACATTGTATATAAAACTATAACACTAATTCCATAAATAATACTGCTTACAATTCCATAACCGTTTTTGTGTATTGCCGCAATTACAATGCAAAGTATTGTAGCAATTACACCTAATGAGGCACCAACTATGTGTGATACCATATTAAAAATTTCTTCACCTTTTGTATATTTAGGTAGTTCTCTATCTTTTAATTTTGTCCTTTTTATAAAAATCACTCTCTTTCGTTAAATTTATTTTTTTCTTCTTAATATCCAACCTTCTTTTGCAACTATTGGCAATTTTAAAATTACTTTTTGTCCTTCTTTTCCTGGATTTACATGGTCTATTTTTTCATAATTTTCAGCATCCCACATATCTTTGATTTCAAATGAAATAGGTTCTAATTTATGTGGCAATATTATTTCAATAGTATCTTCTAAAGCAAGTCTATTTCTAATTTCTATTACATAACAATTGTTTTCCTCAATAGATTTATTATCACATTTGAATAATACTTTTCCACCGAATTCATAGTCTGGATTATATTGCTTTCCTTCATATTCTTGGAAGTCCTTGTTGTTTTTGTCATTAAAATAAAATGTTGTAAGACCTCTTGTCTTTGTTTTTTCTAATTCTTTTAAATATTTTTCATGATTATATTCCTTTGGATTTTTTATATAGTCGTCTATCGCATTTCTATAAGTATTAATTACTGTTGCAAGATAATATTCTGTTTTTAATCTTCCCTCTATTTTTAAACTATCTATTCCCATTTCTATTATTTCTGGTAATTCTTTTATTAAGCATAAATCTTTTGAAGAAAGTATGTATGTTCCATTTTCATCTTCTTCTACTGGCATTAAATTTCCAGGATTATTTTTTTCTTCTATATATATATTATATGCCCATCTACAACTTTGAGCACAGTCTCCTAAATTTCCGCATCTTGATGCTAAAAAATCGCTTAAATGGCATCTGCCAGAATAACTATAACATATAGCTCCATGGATAAACATTTCAATTTCTAAATCTTGAGGCTTGTTTTTCATTACAGCTTTGATTTCTTCTTTATTAAGTTCTCTTGCTAGTATTATTCTTTTAGCCCCATTTTTATACCAAAATTTGCTTGTGTTATATCCCACAACATTTGCTTGAGTACTAATATGTATATCAATATCCTTTGCATATTCTTTTAATACTTCTATAACTCCACCATCTGATGCTATAATTCCATCTACTTTTAGTTCGTTTAAAAGTTTTGCTTGTTTTATTATTTCATCATACATATCATCTCTTGCATATATGTTTAATGCTGCATAAACTTTCTTACCAATTGAATGTGCGTATTTTATTGTTTCTGCAAGTTCGTTATCGTCAACATCCACTCTAGAACGCAAAGATAATTTTGCTGTTCCCATATATACAGCGTCTGCTCCATATAAAAAAGCCGTTTTTGCTTTTTCGAATGAACCTGCAGGTGCTAATAACTCTGGTTTATTCATAATTTTTTCCTTTCCGATTGACAAAATCATATTATAATGATATTATATATAATCATCTTTTTATTAGGAGGAACATTAACTTATGTCCAAACAAAACAACAGGCGGAAATTTCAACCTAAAATAACTTTTAATAACACATTAAAGTTATCCAATAGTCATCATAGTATTACGCATTTGGCCTCTTTTAAAAGTATTGATGACTTAGAAGCCATTAGCGAAACAAATCCAGAACTTGAAATTTTTTACTTCATTCATGAAGATTCTTCTAATGGTTTAAAGCCTATACGAAATGAGGCTAGAGGATTTTTAACAGTTTTAATTTTAAAGGATTGTTAATTATTCATTTTGAGATGCTCATTAAATGAGCGTCTCATTTTTTATTGTAGTTATGGCTAATCCATCTCCTACTTCTAAAATTTTAGTATCCAATTTTTTATTTTCTGTTATTTCTTTTATATATTCTCTTAAATTTCTTACTGCTGTTCTTTGCTTGTGTTTATTATAGTCACTCATAACATAACCTTTATATAAAATGTTATCTGCAAGTATTATACTTCCTTTTTTAGAAAGTCTTAATGCCTCTTTTAAGAATATTGGATATTTTCCCTTTGCTGCATCAATAAATATTATATCATATTTTTTATTTAATTCAGGAAGAATTTCTACTGCATTTCCGATTATTACATTTATATTTGAATCCAGTCCCATTTGTTTTATATTGTCTATTGCTTCATTTGCTCTTACTTCATCTAATTCTATAGTATCTATATAGACATCATCTTTTAAAATTTTAGAAAAGCAAATCGCAGAATATCCCACTGCAGTTCCAATTTCTAATATTTGTTTTGGTTTTTGTTCTAATAATATTTTTTCAATCTCTGCTAATGTATCATCCATAATAATTGGTATATGTTCTTCTAATGCCTTATGCTTAATTATATCTATATCCATTATAACCTCACAACTTGTTTGACTTTAAAGAAATTTATTTTCTTGCTGCTCTTTCTCTATCTTTATTATTTAAAATTTTCTTTCTTAATCTAATACTTTTAGGTGTTACTTCTACAAGTTCATCATCTTGTATAAATTCTATTGCCTTTTCTAATGACATTTGAATTGGTGGAACAAGCCTTAATGCATCATCTGAACCTGATGCTCTAGTATTTGTTAGGTGTTTTTCTTTACATACATTTACTGCCAAATCTTCCCCTCTTGAGTTTAATCCTACTATCATTCCTTCATAAACTTCTGTTCCTGGTCCTATAAATAAATCACCTTTATCTTGTGCATTATACAATCCATAAGTTATTGCTTTTCCTTGTTCAAATGCAACAATTGTTCCTCTTGTTCTTGATACTACATCGCCTTTGTATGGTTCATATGAATCAAATACATGGTTCATTACACCTTCACCTTTTGTATCTGTTAAAAATTCTGTTCTATATCCTATTAATCCTCTAGAAGGTATTTTAAATTCTATTTTTGTGTGTCCATCTTCTGCAGGTTCCATATTTATCATTTCTGCTTTTCTTTTTCCTAGTTTTTCTATTACATTTCCAATGCAGTCATCTGGAACATTTACAACTAATAATTCAATTGGTTCGCACTTTTGCCCATTTATTTCTTTAAAGATAACTTTTGGACGAGACACTAAAAGTTCAAAACCTTCTCTTCTCATTGTTTCAATTAACACTGATAAATGAAGTTCTCCGGCGTCCTGCTACTTCGTAAGAGTCTGGTGAATCTGTTTCTTTTACACGCAAAGATACGTTTCTTTCTAATTCTTTAAATAATCTATCTCTTATATGTCTTGATGTAATAAATTCTCCTTCTTTTCCTGCAAAAGGACCATTATTGACTGAGAATGTCATTGTAACTGTTGGTTCATCTATGTTTACGAAATCTATTTTTTCAGGATTATTAACGTCACAAATTGTTTCACCAATATTTATATTTGTTATTCCTGATATTTCTACTATATCTCCTGCTTTTGCAGTTTCAACTTCTTCCTTCTTTAAGCCTTTATATGTGTATACTTTCATTATCTTTGCATTTTCTATTTTGTCATTTTTGCATACTGCAACTTGCATTCCTTCTTTGATTATTCCTCTTTCGATTCTTCCTACTGCAATTCTTCCTACATAGTCATCATAATCAATATTTGAAACTAACATTTGCATAGGACCTTCTTCATCGCATTTTGGTGGTTCTATATTATTAATTATTGTTTCAAATATACATTTCATATCATTTGATTGTTCATCTAGATTAAGTTTTGCAATTCCATCTTTTGCTGAAGCATATACTACAGGAAATTCTAATTGTTCATCATTTGCTCCTAATTCTATAAATAGTTCTAAGACTTGGTCTACTACTTTATATGGTGTTGCACCAGGTCTGTCTATTTTATTTATTACTACTATTGGTTTTAAATTTAGGGCAAGCGATTTCTTAAGCACTTCTCTTGTTTGAGGCATAGCTCCTTCAAAAGCATCAACTAGTAAAAGTACTCCATCTACCATTTTTAATACTCTTTCTACTTCTCCGCCAAAATCAGCATGTCCAGGTGTATCTACTATATTTATTTTTATATCACCATACATTACAGAAGTGTTTTTAGCAAGAATTGTAATTCCTCTTTCTTTTTCCAAATCATTCGAGTCCATTACTCTTTCTTGTACTTGTTCATTATCCCTAAATGTACCACTTTGTTTTAGTAGAGCATCTACTAATGTTGTTTTTCCATGATCAACGTGGGCAATAATTGCTACATTTCTAATTTTTTCATTGTTCATTTTAATATCCCCTTTATCTATTTGAATTTATTTAATGACTTACAATAACAATTAATTATACCTCAAATTTAATCTGCTTGTCAACACATATTGTCTTATTTTTGCTTCTGAAATGTTGATGCTCTAAGTAAAAATCGATATTGTATAATTAAGTGTGTAAATTTTGGAAAAGAATAATTTACGCACTAATTTTTTGTGCAAGAATGGAGGA